>CAYVUQ010000017.1:4485-13406 GCA_964454915.1 uncultured Puniceicoccaceae bacterium | reverse complement strand
GAGCAGTTGACTCTTAATCAATTGGTTCGGGGTTCGAGTCCCCGGTCAGGTACCAGGAACGATAAATCAGGGCAGGCGCAGGATACGGAAGAATCCGTTTCGACCGTCCCACGGGAGGGTGCTCTCGCTGCGACCATAAACCCTTTCGACGGTGGTCCAACCTTCGGCGTCCAGGGAATCATTTCGTTGTATCTCGAACGCTGCGGCGTTGCGGAGCCACTCGAGCCGCAAGTATCCCCCTTCGTCCTTGATCCGCAGGGGAGCTTCCGGCGTGCCGGCACGGGCAAATGTGCCCCCGGAGACCGATGGCTCCTCGGATGAGCCGCTTGCCACGAAGGAGAAGATCGTCGTATCGCCGGGCGGCAGAGAAGGGTCACCGGTTCCCGGTCGGAGGGTGAGGATACCGTCGCTGGTCTCCGTGTCTGCGGCTTTGCCCCAACGGGATTCGGGGCTAATCAAAGCATCCCCTGGGTCCAGTGTCGCAAACCCAGCGTTCCAACATGGACCCCGTCACGACCCAGGTGTCAGGCTGCTCCAGTGCCCATGCGAGGAAATTGTTTAACCCTTGGGCGGTGCCCTCATTTAACCACGTCGCGGCATGGAGCCAGATTCCGAGGGGTGTTCTGTTTCCGTTGTAGCGGGTTTGGAAGTTCTGCTTAAGAAGCTGGAAAAGTGTTTCGCCCGAGGCACCCGGATCCATGTCATAGTAGGAAGTCCCCTCGGCCAGAACCCACATCGGCACTTCCATCAGCCCGGGGAGACTCTTTTCCGAACCGGTCCCCTGCCACTCGAACTGTTTAAGCCCGTCGTGTAGGGTGTAGGGCCAGATAAAGTGGGCTGGATCGGGCGAATGGAGCCCCGGTTGTTCCAGGACGGAGGACGACCACGAGAAACCGAGTGCGTCCAAAGCTTCGTACATCGCCCCGTTGTGCGCCAGAAACGGTGCCCGGAATCCCCTTATCTCTTCGCGGGGGATATCGGCGTAGCGCGACAGCGCCTCGCGGCAGCCCTCGATCTCGCGGATCCAGGTATCAAAACCGGTGCTCGTTCCAGTTGAATGGGTCATCGTATGAACGGCGATTTCATGCCCGGCCCGATGAAGGCGGTGGATCAGGTAGTAGTCGGAGAAATCCGTGCTGACAAAGAACGTGAAAGGGGCGGATGAGCCATCCGGGTTTTCGTGCTCGTTAATCAGCGCCAGCAGATCGACGACTGGCTGATGGACCGCGTCGTCGAAGGTGATCAGTATCATCTGAGGAACTTCCTCCGGTTCGAGCCCTCCGGGTGGATCGGTCGATACATCGACGGTTCCACCTTGAGTATAGCCACTCCCGAGGCCGACAAGGAGAAGAACACCCGTGCGGAAACCGGAGAGAAAAAGTCTTGCGAAGGTCATGGGAACCAACTCCGAAGCCTGGCAGTCCGAACCAATTTGTCCACCGAAAGAGCACCAATCGGGAACCTGACAAATTTTCCCTGTATAATTTTTCCTTGTCAAAACGACACGAAGCCCGATCAAGTCTATCCAAGGGAGAGGGCAGCAACGACCGCCACAGACAATACCGGACGAAGAACCAATTTTTTCAGTTTAAATTATTCTTGCTGAAATGACACCGGGCACCATCCGCCCGATCTATGGGAGGAGGGGCCTCCAAAAGCACCCCCGATCAGCATTCAGTTACTGCTCGCAACAATTTAACAGACAAAAATGACTTGCATAAAAGTTGTCATGCTAAATTATTCTTGCGTGGCAGGACGGAGATGAGGGTGGATCCGGTGTGGAGAGGCGAGTTGGAAATTCCGCTGTGAGGGCGGAGGTGTGGGTGGTCGCCGGTCCGGTTGCCTCCGCGGAGAGGTCGAGAGTTTATTCGACCGAGGGTAATGCGACGATGGGCGTCAATAGGGGAGGGGGAACTTCCCGCAGAGATCAAGGGCCGTTTCCCTGGCCTTGCGGACGGCGTCGTCGCTGTCCGGGGCGCGGAGGACCTTGTCGATGGCGGTTCCAATCGCGGCCATTTCTACCTCCCCCATGCCGCGACTGGTGACGGCGGGGCTGCCCAGACGGAGACCGCTGGTCTGAAAGGGGCTGCGGGTTTCACCCGGAACGGTGTTCCGGTTGGTAGTGATGTTGGCCTCGTCGAGCCGGGTCTGGGCTTTCTTGCCGGTCAGTTCGGGATCGGTGCCACGCAGGTCGAGCAGGCAGAGGTGATTATCGGTGCCGCCGCTGACGAGCTTGTGCCCTTGCTCGACCAGCGTTTGGGCGAGGGCTTTGGCGTTGCGGCGGACTTGGGCCTGGTACTCTCTGAAGTCGTTTTTAAGGGCTTCCCCGAAGCAAACAGCCTTGGCAGCGATGATGTGCATCAGTGGACCGCCCTGAATGCCGGGGAAGACGGCTGAGTCGATTTTTTTCGCCCACTCTTCGCCGCAAAGGATGAGGCCGCCACGGGGGCCGCGCAGGGTCTTGTGGGTGGTGGTGGTGGTGAAGTCGGCGTGGGGGACCGGAGAGGGGTGTTCCCCGGCGGCCACCAGGCCGGCGATGTGTGCGATGTCGGCAAGGAGGAGAGCACCGCAGTCTCGGGCGATGGAAGCCATCCGCTCGAAATCGATGACCCGCGCGTAAGCGGAGGCACCGACGGTGATCATCTTGGGGCGGAACTCCGCCGCCCGCTCGGCGACGTTGTCGTAGTTGATGCGACCCGATTCGGGGTCCACCCCGTAGTTATCGACTTCGTAGAGCTTGCCACTGAAGTTCATGGAGTGGCCGTGGGTCAGGTGTCCCCCGTCGGACAGGTTCATGGTCAGGATACGGTCGCCCGGTGCCAGGGCGGCGAGGTAAACTGCCGCGTTGGCCTGGCTGCCTGAGTGGGGCTGCACGTTGGCGTGGGCCGCACCGAAGAGTTCTCTGGCACGCTCGATAGCAAGGGTCTCCGCCTGGTCCACGACATGGCACCCGCCGTAGTAGCGTTTGCCGGGATAGCCTTCAGCGTACTTGTTGGTGAGCACACTCCCAGCGGCTTCCATGACGGCGGGAAGCGTAAAGTTCTCCGAGGCGATCAGCTCGATGTGGCACTGCTGCCGTTCGCGCTCTTCGGTCAGAATGCGGAAAATCTCGGGGTCCATCCGGGCGAGGCTCTCGCCGGAGATCGAGGAAAGGCGGGTGGTTGCTTGGTCTTTCATGAAAAAGGTATTGAAAGGAAGGCGGGTGAGGGAATGTCAACGGGTTTCGCTCCCGGGCCTGGGGAAGACCTCCTGAAACAGGAAGCGAACCACCCCCGGAACCGCCTCGACGAGGCTGTCCCGGCACTGCACATATTCGTCGATTGATGCGCCGAACGGGTCCGGGACCTCGGGGGATCCGTCGGGGGCGAATTCACGGAAGAGCCGTAACATGGGAAGGGGTGCGGGGAACAGGGTCTCGATCATGCGCAGGTGCCCGGAGGTCATCCCAAAGATGACAGTGGATGCGGCGACCCGTTCGGGTGTGAGGATGCGGCTGCGGTGTGAGGAGATGTCGATGCCGGTTTTTTGGAGGGCGTGGACAGAATTGTCCGAGACGGGATCGCCTTCGTGGGCGGCGAGACCGGCGGATTCGACGCGGAAGGGGGGGGCATGGGTTTCGGCGTTGAGGGCGTGGCGGAGCAGGGCCGCCGCCATGGGACTACGGCAGATGTTGGCTGTGCAGACCACGGTCAGGACAATGGGTTTGCTGCTCATGGAGGCGAAGGTTGCCGGGAAAGCCGGACCCGTCAACTGGCGATCTCGGTAGGCTGGGCGTCGCCCTTGCGCCGCATCAATTCCTCGAACACGCGCAGGGACACCCAGGCGTCGGTCGCCGCATAGAGGATTTGCTTGCGAGTGAGGGGGTTCTGCTCCCAATTCGAGACTTGCGCGGCCTTGGAGATACGCCCGTTGAGGAAGAGCCCGGCGAGGTTGCGCAGTCCCGTGGTGACGATTCCCCGAGCCGACGCCAGGGCGGAGAGATCGACGAACGAGGCGGCCTCGAAGGGAGAGATGCGGTTCAGGCCCTTGATGTCGTCGTGCGGGGCGACGCCGACTTTCTTGATGGTGGGATCGGCGAGTAGGGCGAAGACATCTGCGTGGCGGGTGAGGAGCCGCAGCTGGAACAGCCAGGCCCTTGCGCCCGTTGCCAACTGGAGAAGAGATGGCGGGCGAACCTCGTCTTCGCGTCGGAAGGTGGGCTTGGTTTCGGTATCGAAGCCGACGACGGAAACCTTGCGCAGGTCATCAAGTGCGGCATCGAGCCCGGTATCGTCCTTGATCAGATCGATCTTTCCACTGAAGCCCAGCAGTGGAAGATCGCGGAGGACTTCCTTGTCCATCCGTTCGGGAAACGGCGTGTCGGCGGGCGGTTGCATGGAGGCAGTCTCACCCGTGGGCACGCGGAGGCAATGATTTTTCCCTGAGGCACTACTTCACCAATGCTCCGGCGGCGTTCACTTTGCGGCGGTCGTTTCCGGCGAAGTCCTCGTATTGCGGGCCATTGAACTGCCAGGCATGGAGTTCCTCGGCGGTCGTGCGGGACTCGGACAGCGAAGAGGCGGCCATGCGGAGATAGTCAAAGGTGCCGTCCAGGAAGTCTTTGCCGGGTCCGCCGCCGACGAGGAAGTCAGCACTGTTGCTCAGGCTGCCGGAGAATCCGGAGTCCAGATCGACCGCGCCACCACCGCCACCGTTTGCACCGGGGTTGACATTGAGGCGTATCTGTCCGCCTTCCCGGTCCAGTTCGGCGATGACGTGGTTCCATTCCCCGTTGGCCGCTGCCGGAATGACTGCGGATATGGAGGCCGCGGATCCGGTGTCGGTTCCGACCCGGAAGACCAACGCGCCTTCCTTCAGAGCCAGTTCGTAGCCGACCCCGTCTTCCATTTTGGAAACGATGACTCCGTCGGGATCGTCGGTCTTGAAATGGGTGTCGATGGTCATGGAGGTGGCGAGGATGTTCACGTTCCACGGGCCCGCGGTGCCCGGATCGGCTTTGGGCTTTTCAAAGGTGATCGGGATGGAAACGGTGGCATTCTGTGTCTTACTGTTCCAATTGCCGTCGGGGCTCAGATACGGAAGCCAGTTGTAGGAAACGGCACCGGAGTGTTCCTTGACCTTGATGTCGATGACGTAGCGCGTCGGGCTGAGCTTGTGGGGGAAGGTGACGCCGGAAAAGCCGCCCCAGCCGCCGTTCTTCATCCAGTGCACATGCATTCCAAGCTGCTGGCCGCCATAGGGCTTGTCGAGATCGACGTGCACCTTGTAACTGTTCCCGGGCTTAACGGCGGCGGGGTGGCGGAGAGTGCCGAAGGGGAGTTCCGTCTCCACCATCTCTTTGTCGGGTTCGGAACTCTCCTCGGTGTTATCGGAGGATTCAATCGTTTTGTGGAGCGTGGCGTCCGAAATTGCGAGGTATTCATCAGTTCCGTTCAAACGGAGTGCTGTCTTTGTCCAATTGGCCAGCGGGCCGGCGACATAATTGGACGCATCGACCCCATCGGCCTGGAGCGGGTAGGTTGGGCGCTCCTTGTAGTAGTTTTGGCGCTGATCGTAGTCCCCGGTCATGAACCAGGCCTCGTCGATGATGCTGGCGGGGTCATTCCGATTGAGGGCGAACTGCCACTCACCCACCGGTCGGGCCAGTGCCCAGGGTACGAAGACCTGGATATCGATGTCTCTTGCCACACTGCCGGGGGTCGGGCGCCAGTCCATGGCATCCGGGTCGGCGAGCGGCGGTTCGTCGGTCAGTATCCCGACATCGGTGGCCATGGCCTTAACCTTCACGAGGGCGTCGGCGAATCCTTGAACACCGTCGTAAACGAAACCGGTCTCTTCGAAGGTGCCGAGTCGTCCGGCCAGTCCATAGATGATGTTTCCGGTGTAGGCGATGGTGTCGTAAAAGAATTTGCTGGCCTGAGTGTAGTGATCGGCGTTCGGGTCGGGTTCGGTATCCTCAGGATTGGCGTGGCGGAAAAGAAACTTGCTGATATCCGAGAAAACGTTGCCCAGGAAGTAGCGCCGTCCTGCGGCGGGGCTCTGCTGGCGGGTCATTTCGACGAACTTGTGGAAGCTGTTGTTGAAATACCAGTTTTCGAAGCTGAGGATGTTCTGGATGGCGGTCACGTTTTGGTACTGCGTGCCCAGATCGTTGTTCTCACCAAGGCCGATGTTGTTGAACAGGTAGTTCTTGAAGCTGCCGTCCATGTAGTAGGCGTGCCCGAAGGCGGAGGTCTCACTATTGTTGACGGAGAGCCAGTTCTTGTACCCGCGGGCGTTAATGACGACATTGTTGAAGGTGTAGTGGCTTCCGCCCTGCCAGGTTTCGATGCCGCCCCAGTCGTTGCTGGCAAGAAGGACGTCCTCGACCCGGTTGTGGTGGATAAGATTGCGGCTCAGATCGGCTGTGAAATCCTTGCGACCGCTGGCTTTACCACCGAAGACGGACAGGCCCCAGCCCGCGATGCGGTTGAGGAAGTTGCCCGCCATGAGCGAGGTTTGCGGGAAGCGGACATTGACGGCATGGCCGTGCCCCCCCCGTGAAATGCGAAAGCCGATGTCCCGGAGACGATTGCGCAGGATATTGATGCTTTCAAGGGATCCCTGGGCAGCACTCTTGTGCGGGGTCGCATTGGCGATCCAGATGGCCCCGAGGTCCGTATCGGTCATGGTGTTATCGGCGACGGTTACGGTGCCGATGCGCTGGGTGACGCTCGCCACGTCGATATGGACGGGCAAAGGCAGGTGCTCGAAGGTGTTGTGGGCGATGAGGATTCCATCTCCTTCCCCTTCCAGGCGCACGGCGGCGGGTTCCAGATTATCGGCAGCCCAGGTGAAGTTGTTGTAGTCCCAGCCAATATTGCCAAAGCGGAAAGTGAGGCCGGTGATGTGGATGTGCTCCATCTTCGCGGCACTGATGAGGTCGTAGTGGCGGGCGGCCTCGATGGTCGCGCCATTGGGGTCCGCGTCATTGAGCAGGCGGAGATAGATTTTCGCCGAATTCCGACCAGTTTTCTCCACCCAGAACTCGCCGGGCTCGTCGAGGAATTTGGGAAGATTCTCCAGGTAGTAGCGGTTGCCAGTGATGATCTGGTTTCCTGCTCCGGGTGCCCATGTGTCGGTAAAGGCGATGCCGTTCTTGCTCTCGACGACGCCTTCGATGTAGGCCGGATACGGACTGCCCATGACGATCCCCCATTCGGACCAGACAGTAGCGTCCTTGAGATCAGAGAGTGGTTTCGGGAGGTCTTTGTCGATGCCGATGTGGCGCGTTTTGCCGTCGATTTTGGTCTTATTGTTGTCGGTCCACCACCGAGGATTGTCCCAGGTCGGCCACTCGGCCATGTGGTCCAATGGGTCGCTCACTTCCCAGTTGGGCCAGCGGGCGAGTTTCAGTCGCGAGACTTCGCCGTCGTCGCCAACCACCCAGATGTTCCGTGGCAGGAAGTTCACGTCCGCGCTCCAGACCTTGGTTCCGTCGGGCATGTCGGGGTGTGCGTCCTTCGTCCAACCGGTGACGACTTCGGCACCGTTGATGGTTGCCGGGCCGTCGCCCCAGGAAGGATCCCGGGTCAGGCGGACGGGCTCCTCGGACGTCCCGGCCGCACTGCCGGGAATTTTAAGTGCACCACGATAGGTTACGCCCCCCTTGAAGACGTAGGTGTGGACGCCGTTTGCTGCGGCCTTCGCTTTGCCGGTCGCATCGGCATCCCAGGGATGGTGTTTCCAGGGAGCATGAATGCTGCCGTCGTTGGTATCGTTTCCGCCCTCGAAGTCGATGTAGCGCAGCGAGTCCCCCGTGACGAACTTGAAAGGCTTCGGTGCGTATTCGAGGTCGCCGGTGGCCAACACTCTGGCTTGGGTTTCCTGCCAGGGAAAGTTGTCGGCAGATACCCCTTGAATCAGGAGCAAGAGAATGAGTGGGAGCAGGGTTAGCTTTTTCATAACGGGATTGGGTGCCAACGAAAGTGGAATTCTAACACGGGAACCCCATTCGTGGGGATCATACATTCGTATGCATCATTCTTCGGGAAGCTGGACGATGCCGCGGTGGACGGCGGTGACCGCCGCCTGGGTGCGGTCCTGCACTTCGAGCTTTTTCAGAATGCGGCTGACGTGCTGCCTGATCGTGATTTCCGCGAGGCCCATTTCAGCGGCGATCTCTTTGTTGCTCCGTCCGGCTACGATCCGTGCGAGAACCTTGTCTTCCTGGGGGCTCAGGGAGGGCCGGGCTCCGGCTCGATCCATGATTCGGCGGATGGACACGGGGAAGTAGGTTGAGCCCCCGGCGATCACACGGATCGCGTCGAGTAATTCGTCCCGCTCGGCCGTTTTCGAGAGGAAGCCCGCTGCTCCCGCCTCGACGGACTCCAGCACCTCGTTCTCCACGGCGTTGGCCGAGAGGATGAGGCATCGGGTGGCCGAGGCGGATGCCCGCGCTTCACGTACGATTTCGATACCGCTGCCGTCCGGAAGACGCAGGTCGATGACAGCGACCGAGGGTTGCTCCGCAGCAAGGGTGGCCTTGCCCTCTGCGACTGAGTCGGCCTGGGCTACCACCTTCAGGTCTTCTTCGGCCTCGAAGGACGCGGCGAGACCCGAGCGGACCACGAAGTGGTCGTCCACGAGGAGAAGGGTGATGGATGGAGTCTTCAAATTTACCGGGGGGCTGTGTGTGATGGTGGAAGAATCAGGCGCAGACGGGTGCCTTCTGAGAGGTCGGAGTTTATCTCCAGTTTAGTGCCGCTCTGTTTGGCCCTCTCTTTCATCCCTACCAGGCCAAAGCGGTCTGGAGCAACAGCCGAAGGATCAAAGCCGTTCCCATCGTCTTCAACCTCCAGAAAAGGGGTGCCGTCGGTGGGGAGACGACCGGAGCGCACTATGATCGTCGCCGCCCCGGAGTGTTTGGCGGCATTGTGGAC
>CAYVUQ010000017.1:0-4475 GCA_964454915.1 uncultured Puniceicoccaceae bacterium | reverse complement strand
GACCGCTTCGCGAATGATGAGGAGGATGTTTCGGCGGTGGGCCCGGGGCAGGTCGGGGGGCTGTGAGAACAGGTCGAGGTGGATCGGGGTATCGTGGTCGAGACTGAGGCGTTGGACCAGATGTTCGAGGGCCGTTGCGGTGTCCTGCCTGGCAAAGGTGTTCTCTCTGAGATCTTGTATGGAGTAGCGGCTTTCGGTTTGGGTGCGGTCGAGGATGTGGCGGGCCGCTCCGAGAGCGCGGGAGGCGGTGTCCGGCTTTTTGCCGATCTGATCCGCGGCCAGATTCAGTTGGATGCCAAGGGCTGCGAGATCCTGTTCAAGGGTATCGTGCAGCTCGCGGGAAATCCGGTTGCGTTCTTCCTGCACCTTCTCCGCTTCCGATTTGTCGGCCAGAATCTTTTCCTGCGAACGGAGTTTCCGGCGCAGCAGGAGCAGCCAGCCAATCAGGCCGCCGCTGGCGAAAACGAGGATGGCCAGGCTGGCGGCGATTCGCAGCCCCGTCCAGAACGGCGGTGTGCGCAACACATCGATGTCGCCTGGGTCCCGCAGGAGCAGGTTGAAAGATTGTCCGTTTCTTCTCGAGTCCCGATTGTCAAGAATCCCGGTCAGTTGCAGCAGGGATCCAACCCGGGGCGCACGCATGTTGCGGTCGAAGGCGATTGGCAACTCGGCAGTGAATGTGTTCCCCCTGTTCTTCAGCAGCAGGAGACTACGGTTCTCCGACACCAGGGAATCCGTGAGAGTGCCTTCAACGCGGACCAGTTCCCCGTGCCGGTAGGAATCCACCGGAGATGCGATCCCCAGAACCCGTGGTTCAGGGTTCTTGCCCTCGCTCGCGCCTTGCAGGGCGACGGTGTGCAGGTAGGGCTCTCCGTCGATGAGGCTGCGGTAGCCGGCGACGCTGATTGTTTCACCTCGACGGGGCATGTCGCGGCGGTTCGCGCGGATTTCCAACGGACCGTCTTCGAGCCGCAGATAAAGGCGCTCTGGCGGTAGTGCGGCGGTAACGGTGCCGCGCACGTGTACCCTTTCACCGGTTACGGCCCGGTACCCGGTCAGGTCTTCACGGTTGAGAGGTTTTTTGGCGAATACGGCCTCTGCTCCCTGCTCGACGATACGGATGTCGTCGGGCGTAGGAATGAAGAACTGTGCATCTACCAGCATGCGGTTTTCATCGATGATGCTGCCATAGACTCCCTCGGCCTTGATCCGGGAGTTGACCAGTCCTTCCGGAAGCTTATCGGATATTGGGGGGCCTTTGATGAGCAGGTCGAAGTCGTCGTATCCGTCGTTCATGACAACGACGGTGCGCCCGTCCTCTTCCTTGACTTCGGTGACCACTCCGGTGACCTCGACGCGGTAGCAGTCCAGGGGCGGATCGATCACCACGGTAGGAAACAGGGCCATAGGTTCGGGCAGCGGCGCCGTCCCTTTCCGGTCCACGCGGATATTTCCTTGTGCCGGGTGCCAGACAGACGGGGAAAACCCTCCGGGGGCCGAGATGCCTCTCAGGCGGACCCGGTCACCCGGTTCCAACTTCAGACCCGGCCTCCCCGCAATCCGGTCGTTTTTCTTGCGGAAGTTGACGTAGGCCGAGCCGTCTTCGCTTTGGATGAAACAAAGGTCGCGAGGAATCTCGACGTAGGTGATGACCCCTGTCACATCCACGGGCCGTCCCTCTGCGGCCTCCTCTGGAGTCAGGGCACGCAATTCCCGCAGCGAAGTAATCGGTTCGCTCGCGGTATCCGGTGTTTCTTCATGTGCGTTGATCGCGCTGGCGGTATCTTCCGGGGACTGGGAACTGCCGTCTGCTCCAGAGATATGCAGAGTCAAGGTCGAGCACAATAGGGCAACGGTCCAGGTCAACCTCCTGCCCCGTTTTCGAGAAAGGGTGACCCCGGAGGGAAATAAGCCGCTGTCTGATCGTTCCCAAACGGTTTCCATCGCATCCAACTATCGCCTGGGGCTGAGATTTCCGGTGTGCAGGATACAGGGCGGATTGGGCGCACTCCACGGAAGCCGGAACTCCTGTCCGGGGAAGAGGTCGAAAAAGTTGTCGGGTATGTCCCGTGTGCCATCAAGGTCCAGGCAGACCCCGAGCACGAAAACCCGACTGAGAAAGACTGCCGCTCCGTTGCTCAATCGCACTGAAACATCTGCTTCAGGCCAAAGCATATCTTTGAAAAAAGGCTCGAACAGTCGGTTGCGGGCGATCAGCTCACCACCCTCTGTCGACAGGGTGGCGAAGGCCATCGTGCACTCCCGGTTGCTCCACTCACTGGCCGGAAAGGCCGCCAGTGGGGTGGTCGCCCCGGGAAACAGTTTGACCTCTTTTTCTTCGTCCCGTCGGTAGCCGCCCTCCAGATCGAATATGCCGTGCCGCAGGTTCCCTCGGACGGGTTCCAGGGTGTCGTTGATACCGATCACGCGGATTTCCCCATCCTCCTCGGCAAGGGCCAGATGGACGGCTGCCAACGAGCGGCGGACTGGATGGAAGGAGGGAGTGCGCCGCAACCCATGGTCCACGATGGTCCAACTGCGGGTGCACGGCCAACAGTCGTTGAACATCCAGAAGACTGCGGCGGCGCTGTCGGGCATCTTGCGGCGAAAGGCATCGCAATACTCTGCGAGCGCGGCCCCCTGGAGAAGCCCTCCCCAGTAAACATATTCCTCAACGGACATGTCCTTGCGGTCCCGGCCCAGCCAGACCCTGCACGCGTCGTTGTACATGGTATTGTCGTGCAGCCTCCAACTAAAGCTGTGCATCTGCTCCTCCCCCGGGGCAAGGCATTGGCGGGTGGTGGGGAGGCTGTTGGGGCCGAGAAAGCCGCCCTCGTTGGCGAAACGGCAGCGTAGGGGGCGGAAACGCCGGAAGTCCATTCCCTCATCCGTGTCAGCGAAGCCGAGGAGCCAGGGATGTTGGTCGCCGTGCAGATCGTCATTGGGGTGCAGGTGGCCCGGACTTAGCGGGCTGCTCGGCCAATAGAAGCGTGTCGGATCCTCCTCCCGCATCAACTGCGGAAGCGTGTAGTGAAAAAGTCCGTAGTCGGAAAACGGACGTTCGTCGAGGAAGCCCCATTCCTCGATTCCCATTTCCATCTCGTTGTTGCCGCACCATACAACCAGGCTGGGATGCCGGGCCAGACGCCGGACGTTCCAGCGGGCTTCGCGAATAAAGTCCTGGAGAAACTCGGCGTCGTCTCCGGGGTATTTCCCGCAGGCAAAGATGAACTCCTGCCAAACAAGAATGCCGCGGCTGTCGCAGAGTTCGTAGAAATCGTCGCTTTGGTAGAGACCGCCCCCCCAGACGCGCAATAGATTGAAATTCGCCGCCAGTGCCTCGTCCACAAGTGTTTCGATGCGGGAGCGGTTGATCGACGGGAGGATCATGTCGGCGGGAACCCAATTGCCGCCCTTGGCGAAAATTCTGCGGTTGTTGATCTCCAGGGCGAAGCCGGTTCCGTCCGGTAGTGGGTCCTGGAGCACTCGTGCACGGCGGAATCCGATTCTCGCCGTTGTGGCTCTGGTTCCGGCACCGGGAATCTCCAATGTGGCAGTGAGGTCGTACAAGCGCGGCTCGCCGTGTCCGACCGGCCACCACAATTCAGGATTGGCTACCTCAATTCGCGCTGTGCATCGATTGTTTCCAGTGACGATGAGCATTCGCTCCTGTTTCTCGATGTCGAGATCGGGAATCTCCAGCGTCAAAATGGCCGAAACAGGTTCTTCCCGCAGGCCTTCGACAAACCACCGCCCTTCCACGGTCGCGGATGCAAGGTCGTCGGCCATTGTCACCAACGGTACAAAGGTCCCCGGTCGGACCGCATCGGCGGTCCATTCCAGGGCGACGCCCCCCCCGATTCCGACGTTGATCATCCGCCCGGCCCAGTCCCAGTTGAACTGGAACTGGGGTTTGCGCAGCCATGCGCGGTTTAGCGCGAGAGGTGATTCTTCGGCTTTGTATCCGAACGACGGCTTGTCTGCGGCGCGGCGCAAGCCTGCTTCAAGTTGGACGGCCAGGATGTTTTCGCCAGGTTTAAGCCGTCCGGACACTTCCACCTCACAAGGGTAGAAGGAATTACAGTGCTGCCCGATCAGCTTCCCGTTGAGGAAGATTCGGGCCACAAGATCGAGATGCATAAAACGAAGCCACGCACGGGTTCCGTTCGCTGCCGCCTCGGCGGGAACGTCGAAGGATCGTCGATACGTCCAGTCCACCGTTTCGACCCATCGCGCGGCGAGAATATTGCGCCCCAGACGCGGGTCTTTGATCAAGCCCGCCCGCATGAGATCCAAATGGACGCTTCCCGGCACCAAGGCTTCGAGATACCACGAGTCGTCGAGCCCCTGGCGATCCCCTCGGTCCATCTGGCCGCGTCCCGAATCGCTCCAAGCCAGCTTCCACGACCCACTCAGATCAAGGCGGCAAAGAGAGGTTGAGAGGATCGAGTCCATATTGTCGGATTGGTGGGGGC
>CAYVUQ010000016.1:0-13753 GCA_964454915.1 uncultured Puniceicoccaceae bacterium | reverse complement strand
CATCAGTGGGACGGGCTCGCCGTCATGAACGGTATGGCAAAGGACCCGTTCGAATAGGGCAACCGATCCGTATGTGTCCCGCCCCTTTCGAGACTTGCCGAAACGGACGGTTTCGGTGATTCCTTTTGCATGCGCCTCTCTAAACAGACCCATCCGTTTCTTCCATCATCCGATCGCCCCTTCGCGGTAAACACACCAGCCAACCCGATCCTCCCTCAGAACGGGACCTCGTTTCCCGTGAACCAGAAGCCCGACGATCCTGCCGAGGGCCGAAACCGCAACGCTCCTCGCGCGGGCTTCACCCTCCTGGAGGTGCTTATGGCGATCGCCCTTCTGGCCCTTCTGGTGGGAGTCGTCCTGACCAACGTTGAAAACCTTTTCAGCGGAGGACAAGAGAAGGTGGCCGGGATTTTCGTGGGCGAAACGGCTCGGACAGGTCTGGCCGCCTACCGACTCGACACGGGGAACTACCCCACAGCGGGCGAGGGGCTGGAAGCACTGGTGCAAAAACCGGCGGGCGAGGAGGACTGGCGGGGGCCCTATCTGGACGACATTCCCGAAGATCCCTGGGGGAACCCCTACCGGTACCAGTTTCCGGGAACGCGGAGCAACAAGGGTTATGATGTCTGGTCCGTGGGACCTGACGGTTCGGACGGCACTGCCGACGACATCGGAAACTGGTGACGATTACCCTTCTTCGACCGGTTTGGGTGGTTCGAGAACTTCGATTTGCTTCCGAAACTCTTCGGCCTTGAGAAAATCACCCGCCCCTTTGGCCACGTCACGAGCCGACTCCAAAACCGATATCCGCAGTTTCAGCGGTGCTCCCGGCGACTCGGCCAAGCGTTCCAGAATCCGCAATGCACTGGCGGTATCCCCCAATCGATCAAATTCGAGGGCAATCCGGGCCATCACCGCGATCTCGTCGGATGGAGCGGAGGTCGAGTACCGGAACGGCCCGAGAAGATCGAGTGCCTCCACGGAACGCCCGTCCGCCCTCAATCGCCGGGCTGCGGCAAGCCCCAAAGCGGATCCGGGACTCCGCCCGAACATCTTCTTCCCGTAATCCGCAGCGGCCGACGCACTTTCCTCCCGGGCCATACGATTCATTTCGCGGATGACCGCGTATTGGGCGAAAGGGTGCCCCGGTTCCACCTGATCCAGCTGGTCGCCGAGACCGACCGCAAACGGTCGATAGAGCGGATCGCCCAAGACAATGGTCTGCCAGCTGAGAAAACGGTTCGCCCGCAAAGCTGCCTCCGCCAACGTCGAACCGTCCAGAAGTGCTTCGAGAAAAATCACCGGGTTGTGGGTGCCTTCGAGATACGGTTCGTAAACGTTGCCAACGGTCACCGCCACTCCCCGACCGACCAGAGGTCCGGACCAGCCCGCGTCCTGTTTTCGAAGTGTCGTGGCCGAAAAACTGTGGATATGGAAGGCAATGGCCCCCGGTGGAACAGCAACTCCGAGTTCCTTCCATGCTCCCGCTATGGACCGCGCATACCAACCGAAATACAAGGCCGGCGCATCGAACCGCGCGGTAGCGTCGATCACAGGACGTCCGCGGTCCACATCCAAAGGATAGTCCGTCCCCTCCAGAAGTGCCGCAACTTCCTCAAGCCACTCGTCTCCGTTCTTGTGGGGACCGCCAATGTCCACGTAAGCGCGACCGAGGAGCCCGATCTTTTCGGCTTCCAAAGCGGCATCGACCAACCTGCGGGCGGATGCATAAGTCGGCCCGTCCAGACGGGAGACACGGAGAACCTTCGCCAAAGCGAACTCCGGCGGGCGTCCGCGTGCGAAAACGGGATTGCGGACAGGCCCGGCCATGGAATGCCCCCCCGCGGGAAGAAGGGCCAGCTCCGCATCGACCGACGCCCGGGTCGTTTGAAACGGTTTCGGCAGCCGTTTCGCGTCCCCCGGCATGAAGAAGAGGTCCTCGTGGGCGACCCGCAGTGGCACCCCCTTGCAAAGGACCAAGGCTCCAATCCGATGCCCGAGCACCATCGCCTCCTGCCGGGTGTAATCATCCCGGCCCGACCCCAGCGAACCCCTGATCCATCCCGCATCGATCAACTCAGCCAAAAGGGGGTCCCATATTGTCTCGACGAACTCCATCCCGGAGAGGGTCTCTTCCTGCGGCATCGGCAGTGCGATGACGTTCTCGCCGGGAATCGAACGCTTTTCGGCGTAGTAGCGGGCCAATTCCATCGAGGCCGACTCATTCGCATTGGCGACAACCACCACCGAAGCCGGGTCCGGATAGCCAGAAGACTCCGCCACGGCAACTCCGCACACCCCGAGAAGAACCGAAAAGACCACAATCCAGAGACGCATTTCGCCAAGTTTTCCGAACCGATCCGATCCGACAAGCGGAAACCGACCCCACAAGAATTTGCTTCATTCCGCCATGACGATACGTCAACCTCCTCCGCCAATGCCAAAACGAGAGGATCTCCACACCATATTGATCGTTGGTTCCGGCCCGATCGTCATCGGCCAGGCCTGCGAGTTTGACTACAGCGGTGCCCAGGCGTGCAAAGCACTCCGCGAGGAGGGCTACCGCGTGATTCTGGTGAACAGCAATCCGGCCACCATCATGACGGACCCCGAGTTCGCCGACGTGACCTACATCGAACCGCTGGTTCCCGAAATTCTGGAAAAAATCATCGAAAAGGAGAAACCGGACGCCCTTCTGCCCACACTCGGGGGGCAGACCGGCTTGAACCTGTCCATGGATCTGTCCCGAGCAGGCATTCTCGACAAACACGGCGTGCAACTGATCGGTGCCAACTTTGCGGCGATCGAGAAAGGCGAGGACAGGGAGCTGTTCAAGGAGGCGATGCTGAAAATCGGCCTTGATGTGGCGCGTTCGCGAACTGTCTCTTCCATGGCGGAGGCCGGAGAGGCCTCCGCTGACCTGGGCGGGTTCCCTCTGATCATCCGTCCGAGTTACACCCTCGGGGGAAGCGGTGGCGGCATCGCCTACAATCGCGAGGAATTTGAGGAGATCGTGGCCAACGGGCTGGAGTTGTCGCCCGTCCACGAAGTACTGATTGAGGAATGCCTTCTCGGGTGGAAGGAATACGAGATGGAGGTCATGCGCGACCACAAGGACCAGTGCGTGGTCATCTGCTCTATCGAGAACTTCGATCCCATGGGCGTCCACACGGGCGACTCAATCACAGTGGCACCGGCGATGACCCTTACCGACAAGGAGTACCAGCTCATGCGCGACGCCTCCTTCGCCTGCATCCGCGAGGTTGGAGTGGAAACCGGGGGCAGCAATATTCAGTTCGCCGTGAATCCCCAAACCGGTCGAATGGTGGTCATCGAGATGAACCCTCGTGTGTCCCGCAGTTCGGCTCTCGCATCGAAGGCGACCGGATTCCCCATCGCCAAGATCGCCGCCAAACTCGCCGTCGGCTACAGCCTCGACGAACTTCCCAACGACATTACCCGCAAGACACCGGCATCCTTCGAGCCGAGCATCGACTACGTCGTTACGAAGATTCCCCGCTTCACCTTCGAGAAGTTTCCCGGTGCGGAGGACACCCTGACGTCTTCCATGAAATCGGTGGGCGAGGCCATGGCCATCGGGAGAACCTTCAAGGAGTCCTTTCAAAAAGCCTTCCGCTCCATGGAAACCGGAGTCGAGGGATTTTGCGACGACCGCTTCGACCAGGACGACCCGGAAACGATCCGCTCCGGCCTCGCAAGGCCGACCAGCCTCCGTCCTTTCCACCTGCGCAACGCTCTGCGCAGCGGATTTTCGATCGACGAGATTCACCGCATCACCGCGATCGATCCCTGGTTTCTGCACCAGTTGAAGGAACTGACCGAGATGGAAGCGGTCCTGCGGGAAACTCCTTTTGATGCTCTGAACGCCGGGACCTTTCGCAAAGCCAAGGAGATGGGCTTTTCGGACCTTCAGATTTCCCGGCTGTGCGAGACCACCCGCCAGACCGTCCGAAAGAAACGCGAATCCCTCGGGATTCACACGACCTACCGCCTGGTGGACACATGCGCAGCCGAGTTCGAAGCGCATACGCCGTATTACTATTCCTCCTACGGGGACGAAAACGTGATCACCCCTTCGGACAGGAAGAAGATCATGATCCTCGGGGGAGGTCCGAACCGGATCGGCCAGGGGATCGAGTTCGACTATTGCTGCGTCCACGCCTCTTTCGCCCTGCGAGATGCGGGCTTCGAAACGATCATGGTCAATTCGAACCCTGAAACCGTATCGACCGACTACGATACCTCGGACCGGCTTTTCTTCGAACCTCTGACGCTTGAGGATGTGCTGGAAATCTATTCCCAGGAAAAATGCGACGGGGTGATCGTCCAATTCGGCGGCCAAACCCCTCTCAACCTCGCCATGGACCTGAAGGCGCACGGCGTGAAGATTATCGGAACCTCTCCCGACAACATCGACCTGGCAGAAGACCGCCGCCGCTTCAAGGCCATCCTGGAAAAGACCGGCCTGAAACAACCGGTCAACAACACCGCCATCTCACCCGAAGAGGCCTACGAAATGGCGGGACAGATCGGCTTTCCCGTCCTGTTGCGGCCCTCCTTCGTCCTCGGCGGGCGGGGAATGTTCATCGTTTACAACATGGACGAGCTGAAATCGGTCGTGCGCGAGGCGTTCGATGTGGCACCCGGAAAACCCGTCCTCCTGGACAAGTTTCTCGAAGACGCGATCGAGGTCGATGTGGACTGTATCAGCGACGGCGAGACAACGGTGATCGGTGGAATGCTGGAGCACATCGAATACGCCGGCGTTCACTCGGGCGACGCAGCGATGGTCCTGCCCCCACATACCCTGGACGAAGAGATGCTCGCAGAGATGCGGCGGGCCTCCCATTCCCTCGCAAAATCTCTCGGCGTGATCGGGCTGATGAACATTCAGTTCGCGATCAAGGACCGGGAAGTGTATCTTCTCGAGGTGAATCCACGCGCCTCCCGCACGGTTCCCTTCGTGAGCAAGGCCACGGGTGTGCCGCTCGCGAAACTCGCGGCGCGCGTGATGACCGGTGAAAAGCTCGCCGATCTCGGTTTCACCAAAGAAGTCATCCCCCCCTACTTCGCGATCAAGGAATCGGTCTTTCCGTTCTCCCGTTTCCTCGGTGCGCCGATCGTGCTGACCCCGGAGATGCGCAGCACCGGCGAGGTCATGGGCATCGACGCGGACCTCGGCATCGCGTTCGCAAAAACCCAGATGGCGGTGCAGCCCCCGCTCCCGACCGGCGGAAACGTTTTTGTCTCGGTCAAGCCCTCCGACAAACCCCGCGGCCTCGAGATCGTCCGCGACCTGATCGACCTGGGCTTCGACATCGTTGCCACCCGCGGGACCGCGAGGTTTCTCCGGGAAGCGGGAGTGTCGGTGCGTGCGATCGAGAAGATCAGCGACCGCGTGCGACCGAACGTATCAGACCTGATCAAAAACCAGGAAATCCAGATGATCATCAACACCCCCGTCGGCATGATGCCGCGGAAGGACGAGGGGGTGATCCGCCGCGAGGCAATTCTCCACCGCATCTGCATGATGACCACCCTCTCCGGTGCCGCGGCCGCCGTCCGGGGCATCCGCGCACTTCGCGAAAGACCCGTGGAGGTACGCTCCATCCAGGAATTTGTCGAGCTGACGCGTAGAAGCCAGGCCGGATAAAAGGGCCGGGATAGCCCGTCTGACAAACCAGTCTCTCCCGCCGTACGGAGACAAGCGGAGTGCTTTTGCTTCCGCAGGATCGACACGTCCCGGATGTGCCGCGCACCGATCCCGAATCCGGTATCAGACCCTGCCCAGGTACGACCCGTCGTCGGTGCTGACCTTGATCCTGTCCCCGGCCTTAATGAAGAGCGGCACCTGCACCGTCAATCCGGTCGCCGTCAAAGCCGGTTTCTGCGCGGCACTGGCCGTATCACCACGGAGGCCCTCGGGAGCCTCGGCGACGTCCATTTCCACAGCCGACGGGAGTTGCAGCTGGACGGGGTTTCCATCCACGTGCAACACGTCGTATTCCTGGTTTTCGGTCAGATAAGCTTTCTTGTCCTCCAGAATATCTGCCGACAGGAGCGTGTCCTCGAAAGTCTCCGGGTGGAGAAAATGGTAGCCGTCCTGATCCTCGTAACTGAACTCCAGCCTCTGGTTCTCCGTGTGCATGAACTCCACATTGTCGGTGGAACGGAACTTGGTGGTGGTCGTCGAGCCGGTGTTGAGGTTGCGGAGGGTGGTCTGAACGAACCCGGCCTGCCGCCCCTGCGTCCGGTGCATCATATCAAGCACCAGATGGGGGGCACCCTGGTAGTCGATCACCCTTCCTTTGCGAATGTCTGTTGGTGAAGCCATCGTCGGCAAAGTGGAACGGGCGAACCGCACGATGGCGACAAAGAAATCGCGCAACAGACAAACACTTGCCATGCCGCGGAGACCTGCGCACGTTGGCCGCACATGAGTGATGACTCCTCCCATCCTTTTCTTTCGGAGAACCGACCCGTGGATTGGTCCGCCCTGCGCCCGGAGTTTCTTCCCGGCGACATCCGAACCGCTATCGTGGATGCCGGAGCGGCTCTCGACGCTATCGGCTCCCAACCGGCGGAAGGCGCCACCTACGGCTCCGTCGTGCAGGCCATGGAAGACGCGCTCCGGCCTCTTTCCGACGCCTGGAGCCTGGCCGGACATCTGAGCAGCGTCCGCACCAACACCGAGTTTCGCAAGGCTTACAACGAGGCCCTCCCGGAAGTCAGCGATTTCTACTCCGGTATCTGCCTGCGGGAAGACCTTTGGGAACGTGTTCGCCGTGTGGCGGATCAAGGACCGGCACCCGCCGATCCCGTTCGACTGCGCTCACTTCTGGAAACACGGAAGGACTTCGCCGAAGCAGGTGCCGAACTGGACGCAGAAGGCAAGGAACGGCTGAAGCAAATCGATTCCACCCTCGCCTCCGCCACCACCGGATTTACGGAAAACGTGCTCGATGCCACCGAGGCGTGGGAAAAAATCGTGCGCGATCCCGCCCTCCTCGAAGGCCTGCCCGAATCCGCTGTGCTCGCCGCCCGCGAAAACGCACGCGAAAAGGGATTCGACGACGACCGGCCCGCCTGGCGTTTCTCTCTGCAGGCCCCGTCCTTCCTGCCCGTCCTCCAATACGCCCGTTCCGACGAACTCCGGCGCGAGGTCTGGGAGGCCGCCTCCCGGATCGGCGCACGCGAGCCCTGGGACAACCGGCCGACCATCCTCCAAATCCTCGGACTACGGGCGGAGAAAAGCCGACTGCTCGGATTCACCGACTTCGCGGCCTGCGCCACCTCCCGACGCATGGTCGGTGGCGGACAGGCGGCACTCGAATTCGTAGAAGACCTCCATACGCGGGTCCTGCCCCGCTTTCGGGACGAGGTCGCCGAACTCGAGAATTTCCGTGCGGAAGAGGCCGGGGAAGAACAACGCCGATTGGAGCCCTGGGAAGTCGCCTACTGGAGCGAGCGGCTGCGCCGCACCCGTTACGGATTCGATGAAGAAGAAGTCCGCCAATGGTTTCCGATCCAGAGCGTCCAGAACGGTCTCTTCGATCTTGCGGAAAGAGTCTTCGCCGTCCGCATCGCCCCACGTGAAAACACTGGGGAGGGCGAGGTATGGGACTCTGCGGTGGAGTTCTACGATCTCCTTGATGCCGACGGCTCGCTCCTCGGCTCCTTCTACGCCGACTGGTATCCGCGTGAAGGCAAGCGCGACGGGGCGTGGATGAACCCCCTCTTCACCGGGCACCCCTCGCGCGGACAGCCGCACTTCGGTTCCATCTGCGGGAATCTGACCCCGCCCAGCGGCAAACGGCCCTCCCTCCTCACCCACCGTGAGGTCGAGACCATTTTCCACGAGTTCGGCCACCTTCTCCACCACCTGTGCAGCACCGTCGAAGTCCGGGGTCTCTCGGGCACAAACGTGGCCTGGGATTTCGTCGAACTGCCCTCCCAGATCATGGAGAACTGGTGCTGGGAACGGGAAAGTCTGGACCTGTTCGCGCGCCACCACAGCACGGGCGAACGGCTTCCCGAAGATCTTTTTCGGAAAATGTGCGCCGCACGGAACTTCCAAAGTGCCATCGCAACCATGCGTCAGCTCCTCTTCGCAAAGGCCGACCTCGAGCTACACCGTCACGGCTCCTTCGCCGACACAGGCGAACTCGAAGCCTTTCTCCACAGGGTGCTCGCCGACTACCGCTTCCCCCTCCGAACGAAGTCTCCCGAGATCCTCCCGCGGTTCACCCATCTCTTTGGCTCCCCCACCGGCTACGCCGCCGGATATTACAGTTACAAATTCGCGGAGATGCTCGACGCCGACGCCTTTGACCGCTTCCACGAAGAGGGTCTCCTCAACGAGCAAACCGGTCGCGACTTCCGTGAGAAAATCCTGGCGCGGGGCAACAGCGCACCCCCGGAAACGCTCTTCGCGGACTTCCGGGGCAGGGCACCCGATCCCTCCGCCCTCCTCCGCAGGGCCGGCCTCGACAGCGATCATGCGGACACCGCCGCAAGCACGCATTGACCTGCGGACTTGTCAGCGGAAACGAACCCGTCCAGATTTCCCCGTGCCATGAACAACAACTCTTCCTCCTGCGGTGGATTCTCCATCCTGAAGTTCCTCCTCGGCCTCGTCGTCGTGGTCATTCTCGCCGTCGTGGTCTTTGCCACGTTTTTCCTTTCGCCGACCGCCAAATGGGCCGCCAATAAACAACTTCCCGAAATTCTCGGGACCGAGGCCTCCGTCGAAGACATCTCCATCAACCTCTGGAGCGGAAAGTTCGAGATATCAGGTGTCCGGGTCGCCAACCCCGACCAGGAGTCGGAGCACCCCGATCTCTTCGTCCTGGACAGCCTTCGTCTGGACGTGGACCCCATGTCCGTCTTCTCCAACACCATCCATGTCCGCGAGGTCGCAGTGACCGGCCCCGAGGCCCATGTGCGCCGACTTGCGGACGGCTCTTTCTCGTTCGAAAAGTTGAAGGTCTTCCAAAAAACCGACGAAGCTCCCCCGCCACCGGAGAATGAGGCCGAAACCCCTCATTCCGATTCGCGGCCCGGCAAGGCGATCAAGATCGACCGAATCACCCTCGAGGGCCTTGGCGGCTCTTTTCTCGACGACTCGGGGACCGCCACGAAGGTCTCTTACACCATCGATGGGTTTTCTTTCCATGCCGCGGCGATCACCGCCAATCCCGGTGCCGTGGTCGCCGAGCTGCCTCCGGGCATCCACCTCGACTCCGTGAAACTCTCCGACGCCCGTTTCGCGTATCTGCTCACAGGCATGGAAAAGACCGCCGGGAACGACACCGGCGAAACGCCGGCCACGCCCGAGACGACCGCCCCCGCACCGGAATCCGCCCCCGCACCGGAATCCGAACCAGCACCGACCAGCGAAGGAGGAACCGATCCGGTCTATCTGGGATCCTTCGAAATCAGCAACTTCTCCTTTCACTACAAAGACCAGCCGCTCGAGGGGGCACCCGTCGATCTCATGGTCGAAAAGTTCTACGTAAGGGCCAACGATATCGCCTTCGATCCCTCCAGACTCCTCGAAGACGACAGCGACAAGATTCTCACCGCCGAAATGGGCTTTATCATTCCCCAGAAACAGGAAGGCGTCTCCGCCGCCGGCTTCACCGCAGTGGCCAAGTCGGGTGCCCTGGGCGACGGGGTTCCCGTCACGGCCGGGCAGGTGCAATTGACGGGCCTGGAACTTGCAACCTTCGGCTCCCTCGTCCCACAGGGAACACAGACGGCGATCGGCGGCCCCGCCTTCGACCTGAGCGCGCGGTGGTTCGTCTCTCCGGACGAAGTGCAGGGGAGAGCCGTCGTGATGAGCAGCCAGGGAGTGAGTACGTCCCTGACCGTCGGCGGAACCCCGGACAAGATCGAGATGCATGGAGCAGAGGCGCTGCTCGACGTCCTGGGCCGCCCCGGCCAGTTCCTGCAGAACATCGCCGGGGACGCCCTTCAGGGCGGGATCGAGGTCGTCTCCGGAGCAGCCGATGCGGCCGGGAAACTTGCCAAGGGTGCCGGAGACACGGTCATGGGATTCGGCAAAGGCCTCCTCAACACCGGCAAGGGGCTGCTCAAGGGCGATCTGAAGGAAGCGGGCCAGGGCCTGGAGGAGGCGACAATCGGCACCGTAAAGACCGCCGGCACGGCTGTGGCCGACTCCACGGAAGCAGCTGCCTCGGGCGTGGGCGGCGCGGTTTCGGCCGGCACGGGAGAAACCCGCCAGGGCAACTGGCGAATGGAAAACCGGAAGCGGCACCAGGCGTTCGAAAAGGCCGCGCGCCAATGGCTGGAAAACGGCGAATTCCCCCCGCCGGAGAGCAGCGCAGGCACTGCCAAGGCATCTCCCGATACGAAGGGTCCCGTCTCCAACCAGCGCGGGGACAAGGACGCCGCCGAAGCCGCCAATGCCGCAGCTTCCGAATAATCGGTTCCCCGCGAACAACTGATCCGCAACCCGCACCGCAGTGGACCCTACCCTCTGGCTCGCCTTCGGGGTCACCTTTCTCCTTTTCGTATCCGGGGTGCTGCTGACGGTGCTGCCCGTTTTCCCCGGCCAGCTCCTGGTTTTCGGGGGCGTGGCCGTCTTCCAGTTGTGGCGACCGGAGAGCGGGCCGGGAATGACGTTTCTTCTGATCGCCCTGGGCCTGACCCTCCTTACCCTCCTTCTCGACGTCGTCCTCTCCGTTCTCGGTGCCAGACGCTACGGAGCGAGCTGGAAGGGAGCAGTGGGTGCGCTCGTCGGCGGACTGGTTGGTATCTTCCTGCCGCCCCCCTTGTTCTGGATATTCGTCGGCCCGGTAGTCGGAGCCATCCTCGGCGAGATGGCGGGCGGGCGGGCCTTGCGCGACGCCGGTCGCGCCGGATGGGGCACCTTTCTCGGTGCCCTCCTCGCGATGGCGGTCAAGCTCGCGGTTTCCATCTTCCTCATCGGTGGCTTTGTGATCCTGGTCGCCCGGCAGATGACATGACGGCGGTGGTGGACTGGGGTCGCACCCGCTACGCGGACGCCCTGGAGCGTCAACTCCGGACTCTCCAGGAGCGGCGGCGCGGGGAACGCCCCGACACACTGGTCTTCACCGAACACGAGCCCGTTTACACCGTCGGCAAGCGCCGCGGAGCCGCAGCACACATGGTGGCCGACCCATCCTTCCTCGTGGAGCACGGCATCGAGGTCGTCGAAACCAACCGGGGAGGCGACATCACTTACCACGGTCCGGGCCAGATTACCGGTTACCTCTTCGTCGATCTTTCCGTGTCGCGCGATCTGCACGAACTCCTGAGGACCGTGGAGGACCTTCTCATCGAGGTGGTCGGCCACTATGGTCTGACGGCCGGGCGGCGGGATGGCATGACGGGCGTCTGGATCGAATCCCGAAAGGTCGCCGCCATCGGCATGGCGGCCCGACACTGGATCAGTTTCCACGGCTTCGCCCTGAATGTGGACACCGACCTGCGGCATTTCGCCGGGATCGTACCCTGCGGCATCACGGACGGCTCCGTCACATCGCTGGCCCGGGAGATGGGCACCGCCCCCCCAATCGAGGAGGTGCAAACCCTCCTCGCAAAATCATTCCGGCACAGATTCTCCGGGTAGATCCAGGAGATTTCCGGGATCCGGAAGATTTCTCCATTTACATTATCCTCAGAATCGCCACCATCCGGTTTTTCACCCGACCCCAATGATCGAACGAAAATTCAAGGAACTGGTGCATTCATTTCTCCACGGTGAAATCAGTGCCGCCGAAGTCTCGTGGATCGTGGAGGATCTGCACCGGAAGCGGGAACGCCGCGACCTCTTCAACGAGATCGTCGAGGAGTTTCTGCGGGACTTCCCGAACTCGGGCGACGAATCCCTCGCGGTGCGGAACCTGCGTGAACTTATCCTGCGGGATTTGACGACCATCAATGACCGCGACCTGCGGCGGGCCGCACCCCGCCAAACCACCTCATACTCCGCAAAAGATATCGAGGAAAGCCAACCGAAGCAGATGCCGGAAGACGAGGCTCCGGTGCGTGAACACAGACGCAGGAGCCAGCATTCCCATTTTGCATCCTCCAGACCCTCCGGTCGCGAACGCTCCGTGGCCCTTCCGGTAATCGGCATTCTGGTTCTTCTGACGACCCTCTTTTTGATGATCCGCTTCGCCTCCGTCGAAAGCGACCCTCAGGATATGGAGGGTGACCTGGATTCCCGCCTGCAGCGCGAAATGACCGATTCCGAAGCCTTCCGCCAGGCGGAAGAGTTTCTGTCCGAGGGTTTCGTGCTCATGGACGACGACCAGGAATCGCTCGTTCCCGACAGGGTCGAACCTGCCGACGACGGGGAGAGCACGATAGACGACCTGCCGGTATCCTTCTCGGACCTGGTTGAGAAAACCCAGGAGGACAGCGAGGTCGGCTCGGTTCCAACCATTGAGATTCCCGGCTCCCCGGGTCAAAACCCGGACTCCATTCTTCAGGTCGAGCCGTCGGGCGGCGAAAACTGAGGAACAGGCTCACTCCGGGGCGGCTTCGGGCAGTTCGCCCACACGCACCGAAAAAGCCGAAACACCGTCCCCCCTCTCGACGGACAACTCGATGAACTGGCCAACGCGGGCCATGAAAAAGCGGCGGCGGAGTTCGTTGATCCCCCGAACGGGTCGCCCGTTCAATTCCACCAGCCGGTCGCCCTCCTTGAGCCCGGCCCGATCAGCCGGTCCGCCGGGGGAGATGCGGGTGATGAGCAACTTCGCCGGGTCCCCCGGAACACGGGCGCGGCTTTCAACTTCCATGCCGATCCATCCGTAGCGTACCTCTCCACCGAGCAACAAATCGTCACGCACCCGTCCGATGGCGGTGGCAGGAATCACGTACGAAGCACTCACCTCCGGGAGCGATGCGACAATCATCCCGAGAAAACGTCCGTTGAGATCAATCACCGGCGCCCCGCCCTCGCCCGGATTGGCCGGGATAGTGGTCCGCAAGTAGGCGGTGGGGAAGACCCGTTGCCCGAAATTCGAATCCACTCCACTGACCATTCCCAGACGTGGAGCGGGATCAAATTCGAGGGCGCACCCGATGGAAACAAGAAGCGACCCCACGGCAGGCTCGGGTTGGTCATCCACGGGGATAAAGGAAAAGCCCCCCGGCACGGACTCACTCACCCGGAGAAGAGCAATGTTGGAGGCCACGTCGGCTCCCAACAGCTCCGCCTCGAAACGAACTTCGTCCTGCTCGACCCAGATTCGTTCCGCCCCTTCGGTCACACTCGCGTTTGCCAACAACAGTCCCTCCGAACTCACGAAAAAGCCCGTTCCCACCCGCAGCGACAAGCGGCCCTCGTCATCCCCGTTCTCGTAGGCTGCCTTGATCCTCACCACCTTGTTCGCATTCCCGGCGAACACCGCGGTCAGCCTCTTTTCCAGCGCGAGCGCGTCAGCCGATCCGCGGGCCACGACCGTCACCGAGAAAAGCGCGAGGAGAACCAGAGCGGCAAATCGTTTCATCGAGTCGTACGGAAAAGGAACCGGAGAAGCGGAGGGTCGGTGCCGCCCCCTCAGAAGGGAAGCCGCTCTCCCGACCATCCCATATCGGCAGTGGACAACTGGTCGGCGACGTAAGTGGCGTCATCTCCGCCCCGGAAGGACTGTTTCGTCCAGGTAAGGGCGGAGGCGGAGTCCGTGCCCCGCCCGCTGGAGAGCACTTCGATCACGAAATCCTGCTTCGCATC
>CAYVUQ010000015.1:13279-13858 GCA_964454915.1 uncultured Puniceicoccaceae bacterium | reverse complement strand
GGTTGCTCGTGTTGGTGCAACTCGTGATAGCGGCGATGACGACGGACCCGTGCCGCAGGGTTTCGGCATCCTTGTGATCGTGGTGTTCCTCGGTGCCGGGGACGGCGGGACGGTTGTCCACCATCTCCTGCTCGCTCCCCCCGATGGATTCGCACGCGGGTGAATCGCTGGCACCGCCCGAGATTTCCTCGCCGACGGGCGAGGGGAGCGGGAGCACCGGGACGGAGCGGTCGAGATCGTCGGCCTTGCCGTATCCGCCCTCGGCGACCGGCTTGCGGAGGAGGTCGTCGAAGGAGTTTTTGAGGTCGGGCAGGTCGATCCGGTCCTGTGGGCGCCTGGGTCCGGCGGTGCAGGGCACGACCGAACCGATGTCGAGATCGAGGACCTCCGTGTAGTCAATCTGCCCGGCGGTCGGAATGCCGAAAAGGCCCTGGGCGTGCAGGTAGTCCCGAACCAGATTGATGTGTTCTTCGGAGCGGCCGGTGATCCGCAGGTAGTCGAGGGTCCTTTCGTCCACCGGGAAGAAGCCCATGGTGGCTCCGTATTCGGGTGCCATGTTCGCGATGGTGGCGCGGTCCG
>CAYVUQ010000015.1:6001-13269 GCA_964454915.1 uncultured Puniceicoccaceae bacterium | reverse complement strand
GTCCGCGAGGGTGAGCTGCTCGACCCCTTCGCCGAAAAACTCGATGAACTTGCCGACGACCTTGCGCTCGCGGAGCATTTCGGTGATGCGCAGCGTGAGGTCCGTGGCGGTGACACCCTCACGGAGGGTGCCGGTCAGGTTGACTCCGATCACCTCGGGGGTGAGGAAATAGACCGGTTGACCCAACATGCCTGCTTCGGCTTCGATTCCGCCGACTCCCCAGCCGACGACCCCGAGGCCGTTGATCATCGTGGTATGCGAATCCGTTCCGACCAGGGTGTCGGGGTAGAACACGGTCTCGCCGTCGATTTCCTTCGAGAACACGACCTGTGCGAGATACTCCAGGTTCACCTGGTGGACGATGCCGATCGCCGGGGGGACCACGCTGAAGGTGTCGAAGGCCTGTTGCCCCCACTTCAGGAATTCGTAGCGTTCGCGGTTGCGCTCGAACTCAAACCGAAGGTTTTCGCGGAAAGCGGCGGCGGTGCCCGACCGGTCCACCTGCACGGAATGGTCCACGACGAGATCCACCGGCACCAGCGGTTCGATGATGGACGGGTCCGCTCCGAGTTTCGCGGCTGCGTCGCGCATGGCGGCGAGGTCCACCAGCAAAGGCACGCCGGTGAAGTCCTGCAGCACGATCCGCGACACCGTGAAGGGGATTTCCTCTGCAGCCGGGTTGCCTGCGTTCCAATTGGCGAGTCGCTCGACGTCCTCTTCGGTGATCTTCTCTCCATCGCAGTTGCGGAGCACGGACTCGAGGACCACGCGGATGCTGACCGGAAGACGGCTGATCGGGCCGACGCCGGTCTTTTCGAGGTGCGGCAGGGAGTAGAACTTCCCGGAGGCCGATCGGCTTTGGAGGGATTGGAGGCTGTCGAAGGGATTGGTCATGGAACGGTGAGGCTGTTCGTCGTGGTCGGTGCGATCAGGACCGGATGGCGGCGCGGAGTTCGGCGAAGTCGGGTACGTTCTTCGGATCGTCGCTGGACCACGAATACGCGATCACTCCGTCCTTATCGACGACGAAGGCGGAGCGTTTGGAGACACCGCGGAGCCCCAGGAGATCCTCGTAGAGCACATCGTAGGACTTCGAGACCTCTTTGTTGAAGTCGCTGAGAAGGGGGAAGGGGATGTTTTCCTTCGTCGCCATAACTTCGAGCGTGAACGGACTGTCCACGCTGATTCCGAAGACGTCGGCGTTCAGCTCGGTGAATTGGCCGAGGGTGTCGCGGACCGAGCACATTTCGGACATGCATACGCTGGTGAAGGCGAAGGGGAAGAAGAGCAGCACGGTGTTCTTTTTCCCGAGGTTATCCGAAAGTCGCACATCGGCCAGACCGTCCTCGGTCTTGTGTTTGAGTGTGAAATCGGGAGCTTTCGTTCCTTTCGAGAGAGCCATGGTTCTGATGGTTTCTGATTGATGGGTCGTTTCCCCGAACGTCGGAGAAGCGAAAACAAGGCTTCAAGGGTTAGGTGCCGTTGTGGCGGGTGTCAACGGTCCCGTGCGGAGGAAGTGGAGAGTTCAGTCGATTTTCCGCAACCGGAAGACACCGGCCCCGTCGTGCCCGGTCTTCCAGGGGAGGGCGTGGACGGCGGTTTCCAGTGAGAAGAACCTGCCTGCCGGACCGGAGAGGAAGGCTTCGACGACATGCCTGTTTTCCTCCGGTTCCAGGCTGCACGTGCTATAGACGAGGATACCTCCGGGTGCGACGAAGTTCGATGCCCGCTCGAGAAGACGGCTTTGGCGCGGCGGCATTGCGGCGATGTCTCCCGGGGTCAGGCGCCATTTTACGTCGGGCTTGCGGCGGATCACGCCGGTGTTGGTGCACGGGGCGTCGATAAGAACGGCGCGAAAACAGCCCGCCCAGGATGCCGGGGTCCCCTCGCCCGATTCGAGGTCAACCGCCTGGACGACGGTGCGGTTGCGCCATGGTCGCAGGTTTTCGGCCAGAAGATCGATTCGCTCCGCCAAATCCCCCGCCACCACGCTTGCGGGGCCGTGCGTGGCGGTCAGCATTGCGCGGGCTTTGCCGCCGGGACTGGAGCACAGGTCCAGCACGGTTTCGGGGCGGTCGGCCAGCACCCCCTCCACGGCGATCCGGGTCGCCGGATCGCGGACCGTAAGACGACCTGTTTCGATGGATTCGAGAATCTCCCGACCGAACCCTTTCTCCATCCTGAAGAAACCCGGCCAGCGGCTTTCCGCCAGCCCTGGTGGAGGTCGTTCCCGACCGCTCGCCAGGTGCACGAACACGTCGGCTGGTTTCTGGTTCCAAAGCAGGAGTCTCTCGGTTTCGCCACTGCCGTGCAGCTGTCGCCAGCGTTCGACCAGCCAGTCGGGGTGCGAATGGAGGATTCCGGGCGGGATCGGATCGGTGTGCGCGCCTTGCAGAACAGGGTCCTTTGCCGCCTTCCGCAGAACTGCGTTGACGAAACCGGCCGGCCTGGGTCCGCCGCGCCGCCGGAGAAAGCGTACCCAGGAATCGACGACCGGGGCGGGGCTGTCTTCCGATGCGTTGATTTCGGCCAGAGCGAGGAGCAGGACCGCGAGCGTGGGCGTGGGCGGGGGTCGGTCGATGTGCGGATCCAGCACGTAACGGTACAACCGCAAGTGTCGCAGGACGTCGGTGAAAAGCCGCAACGCCCGCCGCCACTCATCGCGGTCCGCCCCGCCGCAGGCTCCGGATGACCGGATGTCGGACGCTTTGGCGGGATGCCGCAGCCACCCGGCCAGCCACCGTTGGGCGAGGGCCTGTCCGCTCCGGGAAAAACTGTTGTCATCCGTGTTCATCTCCGCACCATGGGAAGTTTCACCCTTATTCAAAGAGGCGATTCGCCACAATTCCTTATGGATTCAGAGACCATCGATCAACTGGTTGCCGGTAACACGAAACTGGAGCCCTTCCGGCCCAAGCTTGAAGCCATGCGCCCCGGAGCGTATTGCATCCACCGAAGTTGGGGCTTCGGGCGGATTCAGGCGTATGACGCCGACGCGAACAAGCTCATTATTGACTTCGAGGAAGGAAAGGAAGGGCACCCCATGGACCCCGTGTTCTGCGTGGACAAACTCGAGGTGCTTGAGCCGGAGGACATTCTGGTGCGGAAGCGCACCGAGCCCGAAGAGGTGGAGCGGATGCTGGAAAAGGACCGGGTGGGTGTTGTCATGGCCATTCTTGCGTTCCGCCCGGAGAAGAAGGCCACCGCGATCGAGATCGAGCGGCAATTGTCTTTCCTGATCCCTCAGGACCGCAAGCGGAAGAAGTGGTGGACGGACGCCAAGAAGGAATTGATCCGGGAGCCCAAGGTTGCAGGCCCCGGCAAGAAAACCGACCCGTTCGTGCTCCGGGAGGAGGAAATCACTCCCGAAGAGGAAATCCTGGAGGAATTCTTCGGCACCAAGAAGGCGAAACAGAAGATTCTGCTCGCCGAGAAATTGTATGCGCTCTCCAAGGACAAGGACGAGCTGAAGAGCCACCTCGAAAGCATCCTGGAAACGCTCACCCGCGCGATCAAGGACACGAAGCTTCTCACTCAGGCGGACCGTCTCCACGGTGTGTGGGTCCGCAACGACCTGGCGCGCGACGATTCGACCGACATGGATGTCGAGGCTCTGGAGCCGACGTCCTTCTCCATCATTGAGGAATCCGTGGACAATCTTGAGAAGCTGGCCGACGAACTACCGGCGGCATACTACCAGCGTTTTCTCGATCTCCTCACCCGCACCTATCCCGACAAGTGGGAGGATATCATCGTCCGTCTGCTGCGGCACAGCGAGGGCAAGTTCACCAGCGAGTGCATCGCCTTCCTCTACGACCGCAAGAAGGAGAGCCGGGTCAAGGAATGTTTCGAACGCTGGCTCAACGAGCAGACCATGCGGGGACCGATCCTGCAGTGGATCATCAAGAACCGGAAGCTGCAGAAGTATTCCGATTTGATTGAGAGCCTGCTCAGCCCCCGTTTGCTCAATGCGGTATTCTACGCGATTGATCTCGAGTCGCTGCAGAACGCTTCTTCGCGCCGTATCCCGCTGGCCGACGCGCTCAGCGACGACACGGAGCTGATCCCCTTGCTCCTCGACCGCGGTTCGGCGGAAACGGCGCGCGACCTCGCCCAGACCCTCCTGCTCAACCAGGGCTTCGACGACCTCACCAAGAAATCGCTCCTGGTACGCTTCATTCGGAAGTATCCGAGCATCCAGAGCCTGCTGGAACGCGAGGCCGAGCCGGACGCCGAGCCCGCTGCCGATGCCGCCTTCACGGTCTCCCGCGAGAGCTTCGAAGCCGCCAAACGGGAGTACGAGGAACTTGTCGGGAAAAAGATTCCCGAAAACAAGCAAGCCATCGAAACAGCAAAGGAGCACGGCGATCTCCGCGAAAACGCCGAGTACAAGATGGCCCGCCAGGACCAGGACACCCTCCTTGCCCGGAAGGCCGAGCTGGACCGCGATTTCGCCCGTGCCCGGGTGACCGATTTTTCGGATGTTTCGACGGAGACGGTTGGCATCGGATCGGTGGTGGAACTGCGCGAGGGCTCTTCGGGCGAGACCCGACGCTACGCCATCCTCGGTGCCTGGGACAGCGATCCGGACCGCAACATCCTTTCGTATCTGACACCGCTCGGCCAGGCTCTCCTGGGCCGGAAGGTTGGCGACAAGGTCGAGACCGAGATCGATGGAGTGCGAGAGGTCTGGACGGTCGAGTCGATCGGGCGCTGGGTGGACCAGGCCTGGTAATCCGGTCCGTTTCCGAAGTCCGACGATGTCCGGCGGATGGGAGGTCTTGCGACTGGTCTCCGAGCCGACCCGGGCTCGGATACTCGCCCTGGTGCGCGGTGAGGAGATTTCGGTTGCGGAGCTGCAGGAGATTCTCGGCATGGGGCAGTCGCGCATTTCCTCGCATCTGGGCCTCCTGCGGCAGGGTGCTTTGGTGGTGGACCGGCGCGAGGGAAAGCATACCTTTTACGGTCTGAACTCCGGGTTGGCCGGAGAGGTCCGCGATCTCCTCGACGCTGCCCTTGCGGTGGCGGGCGAGGAGGACGTCTTTGCGGAGGACAGGCGCAATCTCGCCCGTATCCTGGAACGCCGGAAACAAACCGCCGAGAGGTATTTCAATCTTGTAGCCGGTCGCCTCGGGCGCAGCTACTGCCCCGGTCGTTCGTGGCAGGCCCTCGGCCATTTTCTGCTGCTGCTCGCCCCCCGCATCAAGGTGGCGGACCTCGGGGCGGGGGAGGGGATGATCTCGCAACTACTGGCCCGCAATGCCGAGAAGGTCTTCTGCATCGACCGCTCCCGCCGTATGGTCGAGGTCGGCAAGGACCTCGCCGCCAAAAACGGGTTGAACAATCTGTTCTACAAGCTCGGCGACATTGAGGATGTCCCGCTCGGGGACGGATCGGTCGATCTGGCCCTGCTCAGCCAGGCGCTCCATCACGCGGAGCGACCGGTTCTCGCGATCGGGGAAGCCTTCCGCATCCTCGCTCCCGGGGGCCGGGTTGCCATCATCGACCTCGCATCCCACGACTTCGAAAAGGCCCGCGAGCTTTACCACGACAAGTGGCTCGGCTTTTCCGAAAACGACCTCTACTCCTGGCTCCGCGAGGCCGGATTCCGCTCGGTGGAAGTCACCCCGGTCGCCAAAGAAGCGAACGAACCGGGCTTCGTCACGCTCCTGGCCACCGGCCTCAAGCCCAAGGCGGCTTGAACGCCCTTGAAGGGGCGGAGGTAGCCGGTGTCTGCTTCGCCTTCCGGGAGCATCGCGTTTCGACACTTGCGTCCCGGAGGCCTCCGGCCATGGTCCCATGGGTATGATCGCACGCTACCATCTCGGAGTGGCGGACTGGGTGCTGCTGGGGGCGTATTTCCTCGTTATCATCGTCATCGGGGTGCGGCTGGCCGCGCGGAACAAGGGGGCTGAGGATTACTTTCTTGCGGGGCGGGGAATGCTCTGGCCCCTCATCGGGTTGTCTCTGTTTGCCTCGAACATTTCGTCCACGACCCTGGTCGGCCTGGCGGGAGACGCCTACCGCACCGGGATTTCGGTCTTCAACTATGAGTGGATGGCCTCTGTTGTCCTGGTGTTCTTCGCGTTCTTTCTGTTGCCTTTTATCCTGCGGGCGCGGGTGTTCACGCTGCCCGAGTATCTTGAAAGGCGTTTCGACGGGACATTGCGTCTCTATTTCTCCGGGCTTACGCTGTTCCTGAACATCGTGGTCGATACGGCGGGGAGTCTGTTTGCGGGAGCATTACTCCTGAAGCTCCTGTTCCCGGAAATCGATATCGGCTGGACCATCGCAGTCCTCGCTCTGGTGGCCGGGTTGTACACCGTGGCGGGTGGGCTCGCCGCAGTGATCTACACCGATGCCCTGCAGACCATCCTCTTGCTGGTGGGTGCGGTGGTGATCGCCGGAACCGCCTTCGTGGAGGTGGGCGGATGGGAGGGAATGACCTCCGGTCTCGACGAGTCCAGTCTCAGTCTGATCCGACCGCTTTCCGATCCGGGTGTTCCCTGGCTTGGGTTGCTCACCGGGGTGCCGTTGCTCGGGTTCTATTTCTGGTGCACCAACCAGTTTATGGCGCAGCGGGTGCTCAGCGCGAGGGATGCCGATCAGGGGCGCCGGGGCGTTCTTTTCGCCGCGTTCCTGAAATTGCCGGTCCTGTTTCTGATGGTGCTTCCCGGAACGATGGCGATCCACCTCTTTCCGGATCTGCCCCGACCGGATCTGGTCTATCCGACCCTGATGTTCGAGCTTCTCCCTACGGGACTGCTGGGGCTGGTGTTGGCCGGATTCGTGGCGGCCCTGATGTCGCAGATTGATTCGACCCTCAACGCGGCTTCAACCCTGGTGACCATGGACTTCGTGCGGAAATGGAAACCTTCCCTCGGGGACCGCTCCCTGATGGTCGTGGGTCGCTGGGTGACCGTGGTCTTCATGGTCTTGGCGGCTCTCTGGGCACCGATGATCGAGAACTTCGAATCCTTGTTCAAATACCTCCAGATGGTTCTTTCCTATACCGTCCCCCCGGTGGTGGCCGTCTATATTGCGGGTACTTTCTGGACCCGCGCCAATGCCTCCGGTGCCCGTTGCGGAGTGGTCACGGGAACGGCGGCCGGAGCGGCCCTCTTTCTACTCAACGGGGTGTTTGGCGTGACGGACCTGCATTTTCTCTACGTTGGCCCGATTCTGTTCGTGGTCGCAATGGTGGCCCTTGTCTGGCGCAGCCTGGGAACTGCGGAACCTTCCGTTGAGCAGAAGGCACTGGTGTGGAC
>CAYVUQ010000015.1:1988-5991 GCA_964454915.1 uncultured Puniceicoccaceae bacterium | reverse complement strand
CGGCGTTCTACCGGGAGGAGTCCCGCGAGCTGGCCGGAGTCCCGTGGTGGCGCAACTACCGTGTGCTCTCGGTTCTCCTGCTGATCGGCACGGGGGCACTGGTCTGGGTTTTCCGGTAAGTGCCCGGGGAGGGACTCGAACCCTCACCCCCTTGCGGAGAGCAGATTTTGAGTCTGCCGCGTCTGCCAATTCCGCCACCCGGGCCTGTTCCGAAGAGAGGAGAAAAAATGGGGCGGACGGCGAAGTCGAGAAGATTTCCCTTTCCCTCTTGCTTTCGTCGGACGCCCTTCGTGGAATCGCCCTATGTCGGAATTCGCACCAGAAACGGACGCACTTTCCCGCACACCATTGTACGACCTGCATGTTGCGGCTGGCGCACGCATGGTTCCATTCGCCGGATGGGAGATGCCGGTGTCCTACAGCGGGATTCTGGAAGAACATCTCCGGGTGCGCCGGGCTGCCGGGGTGTTTGACGTCTCCCACATGGGCGAGTTCTCGGTTTCGGGGGAAGGGGCGGAGGAGTTTCTCGAGCATCTGCTGACCAACCGTATCGCGGGAAGCCCTCCGGGGAAGGCGGTGTACAGCCCGATGTGCGACGAGCGGGGCGGAGTGGTGGATGACCTGATCGCCTACCGACGGGCCGACGGATCGTTTCTGCTCGTGGTGAATGCGGCCAACCGCGCCAGGGATTGGCGGTGGATGTCCGACCGGACGGGGATGTTCGATGTCTCCTTGTCCGACGATTCGGAAGCCTGGGCCTTGCTCGCGGTCCAGGGCCCGGATGCTGCGGAGATCCTTTCAAAGGCGGGGTTTTCGGCTGCCTCCGGATTGGGGCGTTTCCGCATCGCCGAAAACGATTGGAACGGCGGCCCGCTTTTGATCAGCCGGACCGGATACACCGGCGAGGACGGGTTCGAGATTTTCGTGCCGGCAGCCTCGGCTGTCCTTCTGGCGGAGACCCTCGGTGCGGGCGCGGATCTTCCCTGGATTGGACTGGGTGCCCGCGACAGTTTGCGTCTGGAGGCGGGCCTGCCCCTCTACGGCCACGAAATGACCGGGGAAATCAGCCCGGTCCAGGCCGGCTTCGGGTGGGCAGTCAAGACCGACAAGCCCTCTTTCATCGGGAAGGACCCTTTGGCCATGGAAAAACTCACCGGACCCGAAAAGCGGGTGCGCTTTTTCGTCGGAGAGGACAAGCGGATACCCCGGGAGGGTATGGAGGTCGTCGGGCCGGATGGCGTTGTCGGTCGTGTTCTTTCCGGAAGCAAAAGCCCCCTCCTCGGGCAACCGATCGGCTCGGCATTGATCGAGTCGTCGTTTGCCGGGGACCAGGCCGCCGTCAATGCCCGCGGGAAAGAACTTCCGGTTGCCTTCCGCAAGCCCCCCCTTCACAAATCCTGAGTCGTCGAAACCACGCTACTGAATCACATGAGCAACATCCCTGAAGAACTCTTCTACACCAAGGACCACGAATGGATCCGTTTCGATGGCGACACGGTTGTCATCGGGATCACCGATCACGCGCAGGAAGCACTTGGAGACATCACATTCGTCGAGCTGCCGGAAGCGGATACCGCGTTCGAGCCGGGCGATACCTTCGGGGTCGTCGAGTCCGTGAAAGCCGCTTCGGACATCTACATGCCAGTCAAAGGCACGGTCACCGAGGCCAACAGCGCACTGGAAGAGGCTCCGGAGACGCTCAATTCCGATCCTTACGGCGAGGGATGGCTGATCAAGGCCGATGCACCCGGCGCGGACCGCGGATCATTGATGGACGCGGCGGCCTACGGTGCCTTCTGCGAGAGCGAGGGCTGATCCGATCAGGCGGTGGCTGTGCTCAGCTGACGTGCCCGCCGTGCGCTGCGAGAGCGGCCTGGCGGTCGGCGGTGATCGCGGCCCGGAGTTCCCCGGTGCCGGAGAATTTCTTCTCGGGTCGCAAAAGGCGTATCCACTCGACCATCACGGTGTCGCCGTATCCCGGTGCTTCGCCCTCGAGGGAGTGAACCTCGAGAAGTGGCTCGGTGGTTTTCTCGACGGTGGGGCGAAGGCCGAAGTTGGCTACTCCCGGACGAGGTGCGCTGCGGGTTTTCCCCAGTTTCTGGTAGCGCACCACATAGACGCCGCGTAGAGGGAGGATTTCGGCTTCGAAGGGGAGGTTGAGGGTGGGAAACCCCAGAGTACGGCCGAGCTGCTTGCCTGGTCGTACAGTGGCGATGGAGCGGTAGGGGAGGCCGAAGAGCGGATTGGTCCGCTCGATGGGTGTTTCGGGGAGCATCGACCGGATGCGGGTGCTGCTGATGGCGTCGCCGTCGAGGTGGACGCGTTCGCAGCTGAAGACGGAAACGCGGTGGCGGTGGAGTTGTTCCAGCAGGACCGTCGGGCTGCCTCCGCGTCCGCTGCCGAAGCGGAAGTTCTCCCCGACCGAGACGCTGGCCAGAGACGGAAGAATCCGCCGCAGCCATCGGGTGAACTCCGCAGCGGTGAGTCGGGCGAAATCGGCGTCGAACCGCCGGGTGAGGCAGAGGTCCACTCCGAGGTCGCGGAGGATGTCTTCTTTCACCCGCAACGGGTAAATCTGCGGGGTGGGGTCCTCCGGTCGAAAAAGATGGCTCGGATGCGGAGAAAAGGTGAGAACGGCGGAGAGTCCCCCGTCGAGTTGGGCCGCGCTGGTGGCCGATGAGATCACGGTCCGGTGGCCGAGATGGACCCCGTCGAACATCCCGATGGCGAGATGAATCGGGCGGGTCAGGCCCGCGAGTTCATGGAATTGGGTCTGGTCGAGGGTCTTCATGCGGGGTGGTCGGTGTGGGCGGCGGGAGTCGAAGGGAGGCCGACGGTTAAGCACCGCCCCCTCGTATCCGGTTCCTGGCTCAGGGTCAGATGAACGGTTTCCGCGGGGAGTCTGTCAACGACTCTTCCGGCCCATTCGGCAACGAGCAGCCAGGGGTCTTCGAGAAGGTCCTCGATCAGGAGGGAATCGTACCCTGCCGGGCCGTCGATGCGGTAGGCGTCGAGATGGACGAGCAGTCCACGCGTTCCCCGATAGAGGAAAAAGTAGTTGAAGGTCGGGCTCTTCACATTTGCGGGAACTCCCCATCCTGCGGCGATTCCTTGCGCGAGGGTAGTCTTGCCCGCCCCAAGGTCGCCGTGGAGGCCCAGAACAGTGCCCGGCGGTATGTTCGCACCGATCCGTTGTCCCCATGCGAAGGTTTCGGCGGCATCCGCGAGAGCGACGCCCCCCCCAATCCTCTCGATGATGTCCTTTTCCGGCCCGGTTTCCGAGCGGGTTTCTCGGGATGTCTCCTTCACGTGATCAACGAAAGTGCTCGAAACCCTCTCCGGGGAAGAGGGTATCACCGTCGAGTCCCGCCAGGAGATTCGCCTGGTCGTTTCCGGCCTGCGGGTGGGGGTGCAGGGTCCCGATCGGTGCGAGGGGAGTCTCGGGAAAAGCCTCGCGCCAGTCTTCCTCGAAGCGGACCGTATCCGTGCCGGGTGCGGTGATGAAGGCCAGCTCGTAGTCTTCGCCATCGACGAATGCGTGGCGGGCGGCGGGCAGGCCGGAGTCCTGCGCTGCGGCCCTGGCGGCATCGGCGACCGGGACAAAAGCCAGATCGATCCTGGCCTGAAGTCCGGGGGGGATCATCTCGGGGATGTCGCGGGCGGGGCCGTCGGTGAGGTCCATGGCGGCCACGACTTCGCGTCGCTCCGCGAGCCAGAGGCCCTCGGCCAGACGGGGAGTGAAATGCAGATGGTGCCCGAGGATGCTGCCGCCCAGTGAACCGGTAACCCACAGCGAGGACCCCGGTGCTCCCCCCTGGCGGGGAAGTGGACGCTCGGCTGACCCCAGAAGGGTAAGGGTCGAAACGAAGGTTCCCGGAGCGGCACCGGTCAAATCCCCTCCGTTGATCTCGCAGCCGTCCTTGATTGCCTGCCCGGCCAGGCCGCGGAAAAACCTGCCCAGCCAGGCCAGTGAAAGGTCGCCGCCACAGGCCAGAGCCACGAC
>CAYVUQ010000015.1:810-1978 GCA_964454915.1 uncultured Puniceicoccaceae bacterium | reverse complement strand
GGGTACCGCCCATGGCGGCGATGTCGCTCAGATTCCGTTTGAGGAGCTTGGCTCCGGCTTCCTCGGGCGATGCGGTGAAATCGAAGTGCTGGTTCCAAACCAGACTGTCGTTGGTCAGAAGAAGGTGTTTGCGCCCGGGGGAGGGCAGGACTGCCGTGTCGTCGCCCAGGCCGCGGGGGGGAGGGGGGCAGCAACGCCCAAGCCATTCGCGGATCAGGCGCAGTAGTTCCTTTTCTCCGATACGGTCGATACGGTCGGAATCCTGTGTGAACGGTTCCATCTCAATCGCGCTGCCGCACCGCTTCGTAAAGACAGACCGCAGCCGAAACCGACACGTTCAGGCAATCGACCGTCCCCTTCATCGGGATACTCACCCGGTGGTCTGCGTTCTCGGCCGTTTTGCGCCGGACCCCCCAGCCCTCGCTGCCGAGGACCAGCCCCAGCGGGCCGGTCAAGTCCACATCGTAGAGACTCTCCTCCGCCTCGTCTGCGGTTGCGATCAGGCGGATTCCGCGTTCCTGGAACTTCCGCAGGGTCTGGCCGAGATTGCGGACTCGCAGAAACGGCACGTCCTCCGTGCCCCCGCAGGCGATGTCGCGCACGGTGTCTGTGATGCCGCATGCACCTTTGGTCGGGGCGATGCAGGCCGTTACCCCGGCACCGGAGGCAGTCCGCAGGCAGGCTCCCAGGTTGTGCGGGTCCTGGACACCCTCCAGGATCAGGATCAACGGATCGGGAATCTGGTCCAGCAGTTGGAACAGGTCCGCCTCGTCGGTCAGGTGCACGACGGCGGCACCCCGGTGATGGCGGGGAGGGCGGCGGAGCTTCTTGATGGAGTTGCGTCCCATGGCGGTGTGAAAAGGGACAAGTATGCTGGACGCAGGAGGCTTCTGTCATTAGAGAAATTTTTTGAACTGGAATTTCATGTATGGATGTGTCATGGTGGTGGGTTTATGGGATCACCCCTGCGATATCTCCTCTTGTTCCTGTTGCTCGTCCTCCTCGGTCTCGGCGCGTTCTGGTGGTTCGGCTCGTCGGCGAAAAGGGGATTCCCCGAGCCCATGCCGGTTGAAGCGTTTCTGGAGGCGCCTCTCCAATTCGCCGGAAATCGCTACCACCTGAGCGGGGCCGTGGAGAACTTGCTGTCCTCGGAGGACGGTCTGGGGCG
>CAYVUQ010000015.1:0-800 GCA_964454915.1 uncultured Puniceicoccaceae bacterium | reverse complement strand
CTGGGGCGTATCGTGCTCGTTTCGGCGGAGGACGGCGGAGTCCAGCTTCCCCTCTTTGTGCCCGACGGGCTGCCGGGGAATTTGCAGTTCCAGCAAAAGTATCTTTTCAAAGTCTCCGTCGAGCACGGCGGCCTGCTCTTCGTGCGGGGGATGAGTAAAATCTGATGTGCCTTTATCTTTCAGATTTCGCGCTCCTTCGGCCTGTTTTCCTGTTCTGCTGTCTGGTCGCTTTGCCTCTGGTGGCACAGGAGGACCCCGCTCCCGCTTCGCCGGGAGGAGGAGCTTCCACGGCTCCCGTCGCGCCTCAGGGCGGATCCTTTGAGAGCGCGACTCTCCTGAGTCTGGTGGACCGGGTTTTTGACGTGGAATCCGATTCGCTCGATCCGGAGGAAGGAGTGCTCAATTGGAAGGGTCGTTCCTTCCAGCTTGGCGAAGGGCGCATCATGCGCGCACGGTTCGTCCGATACCTCAACACGCCCGTCGATTCGATGGATTCGCGGCTGTATCTTTCCCTTCTCCAGCAAATCCGCGACCGGCTTTCCACCCAGACCCGTGCCGAAACTTCCTCCGACGAAGAAGAGCCCTGGAAGCCGGTGATTTCCGCGTGGAAACTCCTTTTTCAGGCATCCGATTTCGAGGTGGACGGGGGAAATTCCCAGGTCATCGCCAATTTGGTTTACGACAACTGGAGGGACCGCGAGCTGTTCGAGGACCGTCTGTTCCGCGAATCGGTTGAGGAAGCGGAACGGAACCGCATGGAGGACGTGGTTGTTCTCGAAACGCAGAGGGAGGAGCAGAGA
>CAYVUQ010000014.1:0-13949 GCA_964454915.1 uncultured Puniceicoccaceae bacterium | reverse complement strand
GGAAACACCAACCAGCCGCCATGAGATTCAAGCTCACCATCCTCCTCTTCGCACTCAACCTGATCGCCTTTGGAGCCATCTACTTCCTCGAACAACGGGACGGTGACGGCACCGGGCAGCGCAGCCCCGAACCGATCCTGCCTTCCTCCGTCGCCCGAAGCGAACGTATCGAGGTCACCGGCGAGGCTGTACCGGAACGCCGTGTGATCGTGCGCGATGGCGAGATGTGGCGGCTGGAGGAACCGGTAGTATGGCGCGCCAATCCAAACGCTATCGACCGCATCTTCCGTGCACTGTTGTTTCTGCGGCGCGACATCCGTTTCACGATGGAGGATGTCGAGCGCAACAACCAGAGCCTGGCCGACTACGGCCTGGACGCCCCGGCACTCGAACTAACATTCACCCGCGACGGCGAAACAACCCGGATCAGCATCGGTGCACCAACCGATGTCGGCGGGCGCTTCTACCTGCTCGGTCCGTCGGGGACGGAGATTTTCGTAGTTGACGAGGAAGTCCTGCGCTCCGTCGCACTCGATCTGCAGGATCTGCGCGACCGCGCCCTCTTCCCCATGGATTTCTTTTCGGTCAAGGAGATGACCCTCCAACCCGGCAACGGGCGGAACCTGCAAATCCGCCTGGCCGCCACCGACGACGGCTGGGCCTTCGAGGCACCCATCCAGACACGGGCGAGTGCCCCGGCGGTGGACGCACGGCTGCAAGCCATCCTGGAAACCGCGGTCCTCGGCATGAAACCCGAGAGCCAGGTGCCGCCGAACGAGTCCGGACTGGTGGACCCGCGGCTCCGCCTTTCCCTCGAAGACGGGAGCATGAGACGGACCTTCCTGTTGGGCAAGAGCGTCCCTGATCGCGATGGCTCCGCCTACGGAAAGATTGAGGGCACGCCTACCGTGGTAATCGTTCCCGAGGAAGCGTTCCTGGCCCTCGAAAACGCACAAACCGCTCTCCGGGAGCGCTCGTTCTTCCTCTTCCGGGTGCCGGAGGTGACCAGCCTGCGCATCTCCTCGCCCGAGCGCGAGGTCTCCCTCCAGAAATTGGAAAACAGAAGCTGGCAGGTCACCGCAGAAGGCCAGAATCTGGCCCCGGTCCGCTACCGCGCAGACCCGGGCGAAGTGGCCCGAGCCTTCGAGTCCCTCATCACCCTCCGCGCCATACGCTTCGTCAGCGACGCCCCTTCCGACTCCGACCTCGGCGAATTCGGATTGCAGGAACCCCAGCGGCGGGTCGAGGTGGTCGGCACCGAAACCGTCGAGCTCCTTCTCGGAAAGCTCGATCCGAAGACGAAAACCGTGTTTGCGAAAGTGAAATCCAAACCTTTCGTCTATTCGGTGCCGCTGGACATCATACGCGACCTTCCCGTCTCCCCCCTCGCCTACCGCAACAGGGTGTTGGACTCGCTGCCCGAGGCGGCCCGGATCAGGGCCGTGCGGATCGTCGATCTCACGGACGACACGACCGTCTTCGAGCGCAACCTCGGGGAGGACGGCCAGTCCTGGGACGGGCAAACCGAAGGAGAAGCCCAACCGGAGCGCGATGCCGCCTTCGCCACCCTGCTCCGCCAGATACGTGGCTTCCGGGTGTCCTCCTACCTCTCGCCCGTTTTCACCGACGGTCTGCAACCGGACGGCGAACGCACCATCCCCTGGCACTACCGGCTCGAAGCCGATGTCATCCTGCCGGGGGGAGAAGGAGAAACCCGGATCGAACGCACCTATGTGCTCACCGAGAGAATCGGAGGCACTCTACAGGGGGGAGGCTCAAAAGAACAGGACGTAACGTTCTTCCTGCCCCAGGAGATGATCGATGCCTGGACCCTCCTCGTGCCCGAGCGCCCGCTGCCCGAGGTGTACGACGAGGAGGCCGCAGCAGCAGCCGCCACACGCGAGGAACCCGGCGAAGAGACCACGGACAGGAGCTCCAACGAAGACGACGACACCCGGGAGGCCGATCAGGAGACCGGGAAGAAGAAGTCCGGGACAGACGCCGAGCCGATGCAGCCAGAGGCCGACCCCGCCACCGAGGAGTCCGAACAACCGGGGACAGGTGCCGGAGAGGCCAAATCGGTTGCAGACGACAACCCAACCGCCGGTTGAGGTGTTTTGCCGCCCGAGAGATTGCAAATGGGTCGCCGGGCTTCTCTGGCTATTCACGGCGTTTCTGGGCCTGCTTCTTCTGGTCCAGGCTCCTTTCGTCGTCCTTTTCGTTCTGGATCGTGAGATCAGCATTCCGCCCGAGTGGGTCGAAGGAGCGGTCAGCCGCCAGATCGGGGAAGATGCCCGCATCACCTTCAGCACTCTGACGCTCGACAAATACGGAACCCTGCGTCTCACCGACGTAAAGGTCGAAAACGACCGGGGCCGCCGCATCTTCACCGCCGGAAAAGTGGTCGCCGACCTGTTTCTCCCCTCGACCGTGATCGGATTCCCGCGCCTCGACCGGATCGAAGGTTCGGCGATCAAGGCATGGGATCCCGCTCGCCCCCTTGGCGACACCGAACCTTTGGTAAACATCGATTCAGTCTGCCTGCGCCGCGACCAGGAGATATGGTCCATCTGCGATTTTCGGGCGCGCTTCGGCAACATCCCGGTGATCGCCTCAGGCACCATCAATATCCCTCTCTGGGCGGAAATTGCAGAGGGCCTGCATCGGGAGGCTCCGCCAGTGGAACCGGACTTCGGGTCCCTCGCCCAAAGACTCCGCGAAGAGGCACAGCGGCTCGTCGATCCTTTCCTTGCGATCCACATTTACACGGCAGCGGACGGCGCGGAAATGGTCGCATGCGCCCTTTCCAGCCAAAGGGTCGGACTTCCATTCGGGATTTCTCTCGACGGAGAGACCCGCGCCGAAGCCGGTTTCTCCGCCACCCCGGACGGCATCTTGCCGACCCCCATCCGCTTCTCCGCAGGGAGGGCATCCTTCCATGGAAAGAACGAACTGCTGCTGGCAGATCCCACCGTCGTTCTCCAATTGCCGAGAGGCCTTTTTGAGGGGCAACTATCCTCGGGCGCAAGCGCGTTCCTGTCCGCATCCCGCTTCGTCTCGTCCCACGGGGAGCTTCTGCATCCGAGCCTGACTCTCTCCAAAGGGACCAGACTGTCCATCGATGCGACGGGGCAGGCTTCTCTCTTCGGAAACCCGATTTCCGTGAACGCCGACATCCAGCCGTTGCGGGCCACCGCCGATGTCGAAGTCGAGGGCGTACTGTCGATCAACGAACTCCTCCAACATCCCGCCGTTCCTCACGAGGCACGGAAACCGGAACTCGAATTTGGCAAGGGACTCTTCGTCCGCCTCCAAAGCCGGGTCGAAGCCTCCCGACCCTCCGCCGCGCCTGTCCGTTTTCTCGCCGAAACGACCGGAGCCGCGAATCTCGCGGGCTTCCGCAGCTTGTATGCACGCGCCTCCGGCACCATCCTGCCCACCGATCTCGTCGTAGATGTGGAACGTCTTTCCGTTCAAACCCCCGCCTATCATCTGGACGGGAGTTACCGCCACAACTTCACCGATAACCGGTTCCGCTTTCTCGTCCAGGGCGGCTTCCTTCCCCGCGACATCGACGGCTGGATGCGCCCCTGGTGGGAGGAACTCTGGAGCGACTTCGAGATACCCAACCCCGCCCGTATCGACTTCGACCTGTCCGGCGATTGGGACCACCGCGATGAACGCCGCCTGTTCGGCGGGATCGGTTTCCAGAACATCACCCTGCGGGGCACCGAGGTGGAACGTGGGCACGCCAGGATGCGCTCGCGCCCCTACCTTTTCGAGCTTTTCGATCTCGAAGCCCTGCGCCCGGAAGGGAGTGCCACGGGATCATTTGCCAACCTCCTCGACTGGGAAACACGCGAAACCTTTGCGTTCCTGTACGATTTTCACAGCACCTTTGCACTCGATGCCGTTTCGCCCCTTTTCGGGGAAGAAGTGGGAAAGATCGCCGGGGATTTCGACATGACTGACCCGCCCGACCTCACCATCCGGGGGACCCTCTTCCCACGCGCGGGCAGCGAGGGCGATCCCCGCGAATCCCTCCTCATCGAAGCCACCGCCGATTCGCCTTTGCGTTTCCATGGGATACGGCTCGAACGCCTCTCCTTTCACGCGAACTACGGCAACGACGTTCTGAGGGTCGAGCCTCTCCGTTTCCGCCTCGGCGATGGAGACGGCGAGGGCTGGATTCTGCGCCGGGGAATCGGAGAGGACTCACACCGGTCCTTCGCCATCACGCTGTCCGACGCCGATCCCGCCTCCGTCGTGGCGGCCATCCCGACACTCGCAAAAGCGACAGGCGAACGTTTCTCCGACAAACGACGCCCCGGTGATGACAGCCGCAATCTGGACTTCAGCATCGAATGCTCGGGAGACCCCTCCGCACCCGAGACCATGCTGGGAGAGGGATCGCTCGACCTGAAGTCACCCAATCTGGCCAATGTCCGTCTGCTGGGTATCCTCTCGCGAATTTCGGAGGAGTTGCCCCTGCCCTTCACACTCGGTTCGTTCCAGTTCGAACAGGTCGGCACGTCCTTCATCTTCAACAAAGGGTTGGTCGAGATGCCCGACCTCACCCTGCGAAGCCCGACCTCGCGACTTCTGGCTTCCGGCCTCTACCGCATCGAGGAGAAAACCATCGACTTCGATGCGCGGATGCATCTCCTCGGCGGGACCGATATCCCCGTTCTCTCGCAGATCGGGAGCCTGCTCAACCCGGTTGGAAGGGTCTTCGAGTTCCGGGTGTGGGGACCGCTCGACGACCTCAATTGGAGGCTCTATCTCGATCCGCGGAGCTGGAACTGACCAGTGTTCGGATTCTTTCGGCCGCCGCCTCCGACTGCTCCGCCACCAAATCCGCCATATCCTGATCAGGTTTCGCCGGAACGAACCCGAGGGCACCCGAATTGATGCAGTAGCGCAAACCCGTCGGTCGGGGTCCATCTTCGAAAACGTGGCCGAGATGCCCGCCACAATCGCTGCAATAGACCTCGACGCGACGCATCCCGTGCGACAAATCCACCTCTTCACCGACGACATCTTCGGAAATCGGTCGCGTGAAACTCGGCCAACCCGTTCCCGAATCGAACTTGTCTTCACTTGAAAACAAAGGCGTCCCCGTCGCCGCACACACATAGACCCCCGCTCGCTTCTCGTCGAAGTAGGCATTGCGGAAGGGAGGCTCCGTCCCGCGGTCGCGGAGAATACGATACGTTTGCCGACTCAACAAAGCCTTCCACTCCGACTCGGGCAGATTTACCTTCTCCGCCCGCCCGAAGGCATCGTTTCCCGAAGGCACGGCGCAGGCCCCACCCTCCTCACAGACAGGATTTTCCTTCTTCATGGAATCACCCTCCCCGGAAAACGCCGTGGCCGCAACCAAGGCAACCGCAAAACCGCCCAAAACCCATGCCAGTCGGAACTTCATGAGGATCACGGAACAAGAAGAAGGCGGGATTGCAACCGAAGGAAGCTCTCGGGTGAGCAAACCGCCTGAGGTCCCAAGTAAGTAAAATACCGTATTAAATGAATAGATTTTCACCTTTTCGCGGGTCCCCGAACAAATCACACCACGCACAAAACGATACAACTACCGAGTACAGAGTAGCGTTTATCCGATGAGCGTCCAACGCCGAGAAATCCCTCCGGTCCAACGATGTTCGAATTTCGTTCCAGTCCTGTATCCCTGCACCCCAAAGCTCACGATTGATTGCCCGGCTTATCTTGCCATCTGCCAGGAATGCAAAGGCATCTATCGCGCTTCGAACCTCCCGTCTGCACGCTTCTTGATCAAACGTCTTAGCTCGAGGAGGAGCAGGCTCCCGCTGACTTTGGGCAAGGCCAGTCCCGTGGATGATGCGATCTGGTCCGGGTAAAGGATTTCTCCACCAGCCAAGGAAGAAAATACCTGTGACTCGTCGCCGGTGAGGTCGTCGGTCGCCTTTCGCCCTCCTTTCTCTGCCGTTGGGGATGAATCGCCGAGGGGAAGTTCCTCGAGGCGCAGATCTTCCAGGACTTCGTCCACGGACCCCACCAACGTTGCCCCATCGCGGATCAACTGGTGGCACCCCGCACTCGTGGCCTGATCGATCCGCCCCGGAACCGCCATTACCTGGCGACCCTGCTCACCGGCGAACCGGGCGGTGATCATACTGCCACCGGAAACATCGGTTTCGACAACGATGACCGCCCGACACATCCCGGCCACAATCCGGTTCCGCATCGGGAAGGTTTGCCGGTTCGCGCGAAAGCCGAAGGGAAACTCGCTGAAAACCGTACCCTTCTCCCGGATTCTTTGAAACAAATCCAGATTCTCGGGCGGATACACGATGTCGCAACCGTTTCCGAGTACCGCAACCGTCACCCCGCCCACTTCGAGTGCCCCTTCGTGCGCAGCTGCATCGATCCCTCGGGCCAGACCGCTCACCACGCAAACTCCCCGGCGGGCCAGTCCCCCCGCAAAAGCCCGAGCCGTACGGAGACCGTAGAGAGTAGTCCGCCGCGATCCCACCAATGCCACGGCAGGTTCACGGAAACGCGGCTTCCCGAGTGCGTACAGACCAATGGGAGGATCGTAAATGTGCCGCAACGGATCTGGATAGCCCGGATCAACCTGCCGGACAAACCGGGCACCGTGCTTCTCCAGAAGTCCTTTTTCCCGCTCGAGATCGAAATGTTCCGGCCAGTTCCGCAAAGTATCGGCAATCTTCGGACCAACCCCCTCAACCGAAACCAGTTCTGAACGCCCGGCACCCAGGATCGCCAGCGGATCCGCCCCGAACCGGTCAAACAACCGCCGAAGATTCACCGGACCAAGATGCGGGATACCGTTGAGAACAATCCACGCGTCCTCTTCGGAAAGCGAATCCCCAGTCTTCATAAAACCCCAGCCTCCCAAAGAATCCCCGCCATGGCAACGCCACAGTTGAGGAGCATTCAGGCAAACCAATTTTGACCTGGTCAATTATGGGGGCAAGAATAATTTAGCCTGTCTAATTTTTACCTTGCGGGGCGGATGGGGTGCGGGTGGCCACGGGGTGCATCACCGCCGTGGCCACCGAGTGCAAAAAAGGATTCGAATACACGCTCCTCAGCCACTTCCTGACCCGTGGCTTGGGCAAGACCCCGCTCCCATACTGCTGGTCCGTCCCTCCCGCTTCCAGGATGTATCGTCACACACACGGGGTCCTGCCCTCCGGGCAAGCTCAATAGTCGTCCATGTCGCCGACGGGCACAGTCTCTTTCGCCTTCTCCGGAACCTCCGTCACCAGGCACTCGGTAGTCAGGAGAAGCCCCGCCACCGAAGCAGCGTTCTGGATCGCCGTGCGGGTCACTTTGGTCGGATCGACAACCCCGGCGGCGACCAAATCCTCGTGGCAACCCGTGGCGACGTTGAAGCCCTGACTGCCCTTGGACTTGAGAACTTCCTGCACCTGGACCGCACCGTCGAGACCGGCGTTCGCGCAAAGCTGGCGCAGTGGCGATTCGATGGCCCGACGGACAATGCGGGCACCGGTCGCTTCATCGCCCTGCAATTCGCCGGCAAGCTTCTCGAGAGCGGTAGCCGCACGCAGCAAAGCCACACCCCCACCCGGAACGATCCCTTCTTCGACCGCCGCACGGGTGGCGTGAAGGGCGTCGTCAACCCGGTCCTTGCGCTCCTTCATCTCGGCCTCCGTGGCGGCCCCGACATTGATCACAGCCACGCCTCCCGCGAGTTTGGCCAACCGCTCCTGGAGCTTCTCACGATCATAGTCGGAGGTTGTCTCTTCAATTTGGCGGCGGATCAACTTGACCCTTCCCTGGATATTCGAGGTCTTACCCGCCCCTTCGATGATGGTCGTGTCCCCCTTGCCCACGGTGACTCTCCTGGCACGTCCGAGGTCGGAGAGCTTCACCCCTTCGAGTTTGATGCCCAGATCCTCGGTGATGAACCGACCACCGGTCAGGACAGCAATGTCTTCCATCATGGCCTTCCTGCGGTCGCCGAACCCGGGAGCCTTCACGGCACACACGTTGAGAGTGCCGCGCAGACGATTGACCACGAGAGTGGCGAGGGCCTCACCCTCAATGTCCTCGGCCACGATAAGGAGCGGTTTCCCGGACTTGGCAACTTCCTGAAGGATCGGAAGCAGGTCGTTCATACTCGATATCTTCTTCTCGTGCAGGAGCACGTAGGCGTCCTCCAGAACCGCTTCCATCGATCCCCTGTCCGTCGCAAAATAGGGGCTGAGATAGCCCTTGTCGAACTGCATGCCTTCGACGACGTCCAGCGTAGTTTCGATCGACTTGGCTTCCTCGACCGTAATCGTGCCGTCCTTGCCCACCTTGTCCATCGCATCGGCTATCATATCGCCGATGGTGGTGTCCCAGTTGGCCGAAACCGTCGCGACCTGTCGAATCTCCTCGCGGTTCTGGATCTTTTTGGAGAGCTTGCGCAGCTCCGCGACCGTCGTTTCAACGGCCTTGTCGATTCCCCGTTTCACAAAGATGGGGTTCGCCCCCGAGGCCACCGAGCGCAACCCTTCGCGGTAGATAGACTCAGCCAATACGGTCGCAGTGGTGGTTCCGTCGCCCGCGTTGTCTGCGGTCTTCGAGGCCACCTCGCGCACCATCTGCGCACCCATATTCTCATAGGGGTCCTTGAGTTCGATCTCCTTGGCCACCGTGACACCGTCTTTGGTAACTTTCGGCGAGCCATATTTCTTGTCGATGAGCACATTGCGGCCCTTGGGCCCCAAGGTCACGCTGACCGCGCGGGAGAGGGTGCGCACGCCGGTGAGGATTTTCCGACGCCCGGCCTCGTCGAAGATGATTTGTTTCTTTGCCATGTTGGTTTGATGTTAAGGATGTGGTTGGTCGGACGGTGTTTCAGCCAAGGATGCCGAGAATGTCCTCCTCGCGGAAGAGCAGGAGAGTCTCCTCGCCCAGCCTTACTTCGGTGCCGCCGTACTTGCTGATCAGGACGCGGTCGCCGGCTTTCACTTCAAAAGCAATCCGCTCACCCTTGTCGTTCGTTTTTCCGGTGCCGAGAGCGAGAACTTCGGCTTCCTGCGGTTTCTCTTTAGCGGAGTCAGGGATGTGAATTCCTCCCCGGATCGATTCCGCTTCCTCGATGCGGCGAACGAGAACCCGGTCACCGATCGGCGTAATTTTGATCTTGTTCTTGTTGGTTTTGGTTTTTGTGGCAGCTGTCATGATCTGGATAGATTTGAAGATTCCGGTCCGGAAACGGACCGCATTTCGGGAATCCGCGGGAAAAACCGAATCCTGGAACCCATTCTACGAATCAACACTGCGCAGGTTCCCGCGAACGCTACTGACCACCACAGCACCCGACGTGCCCAATATCGAACAGGCTCTTTAACCTTCCCAATACCAATATGATATAAAAATATACCATCTGCCTCTTCCATTAGCAAACCCATCCGAGGTCGTTCCAGTGGGTAAACTTGTCCCACTCCGAGGCGCAATCCGCGGACTCATGTCCCACACAATTCTCCTGTTCTCGTTCTGTGGCACCACTTCCAGGAGACTGCGGGGAGATGCTGGAACAATACGTACAGTTCTACTTCCGATGCCTCCGCATCGAAACAGTCTCGACTGCCACGCCTATGCCGAGCGGGCGAAACTCGCGACCACCGCCGCCTCTTCGCTCTCCCAGTTCGGGTCTTCCTCGACCGGTGGCAGGTCTGCCTCGCCACGCTCTGCGGCTTTCCTTTCCGCACGCTCCGCGAGACGTCGCTCGAACTCCGCGAACTCGAGAATCTCGAAACTTCCGTCGTAGTGCTCGACCAGTGCGGTCAGCGATTCGACCCAATCCCCACTGTTCAGATAATGGATATCTTCGATCTTTTTGTTTGCCGCGGTGTGGATGTGCCCGCAGATGACGCCTGAACACTCGCGCGCCTTTGCAAGATCGCGGAGCTTGTCCTCGAACTTGTCCACGAAACTGACCGCACTCTTGACTTTGGCTTTGATCTGTTTGCTAAGGGAGAAATACGGCTTGCCTCGCCAAGCCCGGTAACGGTTGTAAACCCTGTTAATCCGCAGAAGCGTCTGATAGCCGACGTCCCCGAGCAGGGCGATCCACTTGTGGTTGGTGGTGATGGAGTCGAAACCGTCGCCATGGACCACCAAATAGTCGCCCGATGGACAACTGTGGATGAACTCGTTGACGATGTGCAAACGGTCAAACCGAAGAGGAAGAAAACGATAAAGGATGTCATCGTGGTTCCCCCGCAGATAGATCACCTCGGTGTCTTTCTTTTCGAGCTTCTTCAGGATGAGCCGGATGAATCTGGTATGCTGCTTGTCCCATCCGCCCCGACGGGAAAGGCTCCAGCCGTCTATGATGTCCCCGTTGAGGATCAAGCGCTCCGAATGGGTGTGCTTGAGAAAGAAGTTCACCTCGTCGATCTTGCAGTCACGGGTGCCGAGATGCACGTCCGAGAGGATGATGGTCTTGAATTTGAGCGAACCTTTTTTCACGGGCGATTAGCCGGTTTATGCCATCAAATCCGGACCTTATCTCGGGTCAACCGTCAAGAGTGCGTGCGACGGAATTGTTGCAATCCGCAATCCGGTGGGAATCCGTGCAATCCCAAGAACGCAATTGCCAAACCCTCCCGAACCGTGTTTGAAAGCTCGGCCACCATGGAAACGTCCGAACACAAACTCACATCTCCCGCCACGGTTCTCTTCGATCTGGCCCTGACCGGCCTGTTCTTCGTGTTCATGACATGGATGCTGCGGCCCTTCGTTCCCGCGCAGACCCCCTTCCTGGTCTGGTTCTTCGCAGGCTTCACCGCCCTTCCGCTGACCGGAATTTTCTGGCTGGCCAGCCAAATGTTCCGGGTGACCCTGACCGACCAGCTTCGGCGCAAGAAAGCCGGAACTGAATAGCCGGAAAGCCGGAATTTCCTGTCGCGAAATATCTTGCGTCGCCCTTGGCAACAAGTAACCTCCCTCCTTTTTTCTCCAACGAATCATGTCCCAGCACCGCAGTTTCAGAGCCGGAGGCGCTGCCAGCCTCAAAAAACGTAATGTCCTCTCCCGCTTCGAGAGAGTAGAACTCCTGCGCAAACGTGGTGAGTGGAAAGCGGGCGACCGTGTGGTCGGCCTGAAAAAGACGAAGCCGGAGGAATAAGCCGCAGAACCGCTGCTTACTTCAGGAGTCCTTTGCCGCACTCCGCGCTGGGAACATTTCCCTGCAAAGGTCGCACCGCTTCCCGTCGCACCCGCGTGCCGTACACCTCTCGCGGCCGAAGAAAATCATCCGCAGGTGCAATGCCGCCCACTCTTCGCGGGGGAACAACCGCTTCAGGTCTTCCTCCGTCTGGACGACGTTCTTCCCCGAGCTGAGCTTCCATACCCTCGCCAATCGGTGGATGTGGGTGTCAACCGGGAAGGCCGGTTCTCCGAAAGCCTGCACCATCACGACCGAAGCGGTCTTGTGCCCGACTCCGGGCAGGGCTTCCAAGTCACGAAAAGTGGACGGTACCCGTCCTCCATGGTGCTCAATCAACATCTCCGACAATCGCCTGATCGCCCTGGCCTTCGCCGGAGCCAGCCCGCAGGGACGGATGATCCTCTGGATATCTTGCTCGGAAAGCCCTGACATCGCCCACGGATCCGCAGCCCGTTCGAACAGAGCCGGCGTCACCTGATTCACACGCTTGTCCGTGCATTGCGCCGACAGGAGCACTGCGACGAGTAGCGTATAGGGATCGGAGTGATCGAGAGGGATGGGCGTCTCGGGGAACCATTCGGCCAGACGCCTCGAAATCAAAGCAGCACGTTCTGCCTTTTTCACCGTGGGTGCCCCTCCGTCCGGCAAGCCATCGACCCCGTCATGTGCCTTGCGCCGTGCGGGATTCGTTTTCAAGCCACCGGGTGAGATACTTTTCGCGCAACAGCCGCCAGGCGACGACGAAAAAGGCGGTCAGCGGAATCGCCAGAATCATTCCGAGGATGCCTCCAAGGGCCGCGCCCCAGAAAAAGATCGCGATGATGATGGTCAGAGGATGCAGGCCCGTCTTGTCGCCCATGATCCTCGGTGTGAGAAAATAGCCTTCAAGCATCTGCACCGCCACAAAAACACCCAGAGCGATTCCCGCCAACACCGGCCCGCCGCCGGGCTGCAACCATGCGATCGGTAACACCGTCGCAAGACCGATCATCGTACCGAAATAGGGGATGATGTTCAGCAACCCGATCAGAAGCCCCAGGGGAAATCCGAAATTGACTCCGGCCAGAGAAAACCCGGCACCCAGAAGCACTCCCATGATCAGACCGATCAATATCTGCCCTCGGAAAAACGCCTCCATGCTATGCGCAAACTGGGTTCCAAGGAAAATCAGGTCCTCCCGAATTTCCCGCTTCACCCAGGAAAGCTGTTTTTCGATGTCTCCGGTCTTGTCGCCCCGCGCATTCAGAAAAAAGAAAACATAAACAGGTACAATGGCGACACCCGCGGCGACGCCCGCAAGTGATGATAGATAAGCTCCCACTTTCGATGCCACCGGCAGGGCCTGTTCGGGGAGGCCCGAAAGCTGTTCCTGCATGCGCGAACCCAGCGACGAGAGACGCTCCTGTCCGATGGTCGAGTGCAGGAAATCCATAATCTGCGGAAACCTGTCCAGAACCGCTTCACGGAGTTTGTCCACAATGGAAGGCAGTGCCTTGATGAAAGCTACCGTCTGCTCCACAAGAATCGGCACGGCGAAAAACAACGACCCAAGAAGCACCAGAACAACAAAAGCATAAAGGAGGACAATCGCTCCGATCCGTCCCATCCTCGTTCGCTCCTCCACGAAAGACACCACCGGTTGCAGTAGCATGGTCAGTATCCCCGCAACCGCCAAAGGCCACAAGACGGACGAGAAGTTCTGCACGAAAGCACTCAGCAAAAGGAACAGACCAAACAAAAGGGCTCCAATCACGAACACGGACAGTCCGGCGAGTGCCGTCGTGATTAACCTCCGCTGCAGGGGACTCAACCAGAACCCGTGCGATTCACTATCTCCCATCAGTCAACTCCTGCCTTTCGCCGATTTCAGGCGGGCGGCCAGGAACCGCAAGGCCGCGAGGTATCCCTCGGGGCCCATTCCCGCAACCACCGCTTCGCAGGCACCGGCCGTCAACGATTCACGGCGGAAATTCTCACGGCGGTGGACGTTCGAAAGGTGGACCTCCACGACCATGCGCCCGGTAGCCGTCAAAGCATCCCTCAGAGCCACGCTTGTATGGGTGAGTCCACCGGGGTTTACGACAAACGCGCAAAAATCCTCGTCCGTCCATTTTTCCAACCGATCAATCAGAGCCCCCTCGTGGTTCGAATGGAAACACTCCACCCGCACCCCGAGAAGTTTCGCCTCCTCGGCAACGACACTCTCGATGGAAGCCAGTGATGTCCGACCGTACACATCCGGCTCGCGGAGCCCCAGCCGCCCGAGATTCGGTCCGTTCAGCAATCCAATGGAATGATGGGAAGCCATGGTCCGACAAAAAGGGAAAGGCGTGCGGGAGGCGAGACGGAAAATCGGGTGCCCGGGCACGAACCGCCCCCGCATCCCAACGCCCCGCTTCAATGTCGGCTCCGGCGGAGAATAGAGACAATCAGATAGAATCCAAGCAGCCCCGACGCCATGAATCCGAGGATACCGATAGCCGGATACCCCCATATGAAAGGTTCGACCCCCGTCGTGATGATCAACGAGGACCCGATGATGAGCGACGCCGTGACGACTCCGACCGTCAGTCGGTTCAGCGCATTGCGGAACGTGGTCTGCAAACCCTCCGTTCCCGTATGATGGAGCTTGATCTCGACATCTTCCTCCTCGAAACGCCGGATGAGCCGCTGCAGATCGGTCGGGATCTCTTCCAAACTCTTCAACGCGCGCAGAAGCGGCCAGAAGTTCTGCCGGATGATCGTCTTCGGGTTCCAC
>CAYVUQ010000013.1:5899-14330 GCA_964454915.1 uncultured Puniceicoccaceae bacterium | reverse complement strand
CTTCCGGTCCGGCGGATACCGTGCGCATGGACCCGGCGAAATACTCGTCCTCGGAAATCTTCGGTGCGAGGATACGGGTCCAGTAGAGTCCGTCCGTCGAGGTGAAAACCTGGGTCATCACCTTCTCTTCATCGGCACTGATGATGAAGAGCGATGGATCGCCGACGGCCATCCACAAATCAAATTCCTCCGAGTATGCCGCATCGTAGAGTGTCGCTGGATCGTGGATACCGTTTCTGGCACCACCGTTCCAATTGATTCCGTCCGTCGATTGGAAAATGTGCGATTCCTCGCCGGTCACCACGAAGAGACCACGCGCGAAATTCACGCTGTTGACCGGAACCGTCCAGGTAGTGACGACCGTCCAGTTGCGCCCGTCGGTGGATCTGATGAGCTTCTGGCCGCCGACGGCCAGATAGAGTCCGTTTCCGTACGCCACGCCGAGCAGGTCCTGCGTCAGCGGATCGCCGTTGGTTTCGGTCACGCTCCGCTCGACCCAGTTGCGCCCGTCGTCGGAGGAGAGGATACGACCGCCGTCGCCGACCGCCACAAAGCCGTCGTTGCCGAAGGTGACATCGTTGATGTCGTCGCCGTTTTCGACGGGATTGCGGAAGGTCCAGTCCTCGAGGCCGGTGGAGCCCGACGTGGAAGAGGTGAGAACGCCCCCGAATCCGGTCACCGCCACGAAGACGTCCCCGGAAACCCCGGCGGCGAAAATCTCGTTGCCGGTCGCAGCTACCTGGGCATCCCAGTCGATGCCGTCGGTGGACTCCAGAAGCGAGAAACCTTCGCCGAAGCCGTGGATTCTACCGTCGGTCCCCAGGAGGGCGTTAATGTCGCCGACCACCGTGGAAACGCGGCTGGTCCAAACGGTGCCGGAGGGCGACGTCAGCAGAACGCCGTCCTCGCCCCCGGCGACGAAACCGTCTTCGAAGACCGTCACTGCGAACAAGTCCGCACTGGTGCCCGACGCACGGGGCGTCCACGAAAGGCCGTCCGGCGAGGTCAGCAAACTGCCGTCCTCTCCCACGACGACGGTTCGACCGTTGCGGGTAGCGATGGAATAGAGGTCAGGAGCACCCGCCGTGATCCGGGTCCAGGTGCTGCCGTCCGGGGAATGGAGGAGGGTGTAGTCGTCACCGACCGCGATGTAGCCGTTGGTGCCGTGATGGACCGCGTTGAGGTCTCCCGTGAAAGCTCCGCCACCGAAATCGGCGTTGTCCACCGTGATTCCCGCGGCACTCCAGGTCTCCCCGTCGGCGGAAGCCAGGATCGTTCCCCCCGAGCCAACCGCCGTGAACCCGCCCGGACCCACGGCCACGCCGCGCAGGTCTTCGGTCGTTCCCGGCGAAACGTCCGACCAGGTGATGCCGTCATCGGTGGACCGCAGGATACGCCCGCCGTCGCCGACCGCAACCGTCGCCGTGCCATCGGCAGCGACGCCGCGCACCGCATCGCGGTCCGACGAATAGCGCATGGTCCAGTCGAATCCACCACCGGAGGTCATCACCGCATCGTTTCCGCCCACGGCGACGAGGAGGCCGTCGAAAAAGGTCAGCTCGCGGAGATTAAATCCGAAAGGAGAGACGCCGGGGGACCAGAGATTGCCGTCGCCGTTGAGAGAGCGCAAAACGCGCCCGTCCTGGCCGACCGCAACCAGGTATCGGTCATTCTCGAAGACAGCTTCCAGGTCGTAGTTCGCCCCCGAAAATACCGTGGACCAGCTCAGTGGAAGGACCGGAGCGGCACGCAGGACCACCCCGTCTTCCCCCACCACGTAGATCGCCCCGTCGGCGGCCGAATGGACGTCGTTGAAGTCAGTGTCCGAGCCGGAGGAGAGAATGCCCCACGCCCCCGGATTGCCCCGGAACCAGGTGCCGTTGTCCCCTACCACGAGCCACAGGCCCAGATCGTCGGACCAGGTCACCGCGTTGGGACGGGGTGCGTAAGCGGGAAACGTCAAGTCCCGGGTCCACGACAGCCCGTCGGGCGAGGTAAACAGTGCCATGCCGCCGTCTGTCCCCACCGCCGCGAAGGTCCCGGTGTCAGCCGAGTACGCCACCGCTGTGAGATTGGCGGTCGCGGGAATGCCGGAAACACCGCCATCGGACCAGGCGAGCCCGTCGATGGACCAGTAAACGGTTCCGCCATCGCCGACGGCAACGAAAGTTCCTCCGCCCTCGGCCACGCCGAAGAGGTGCTCGGTGCCGAGTGGCACATCGCTGCTCCAGGCGGCGGGATCGGTCATATCGTCGGTGGTCACGATCAAGCCGTCGTTGCCCACGCCGACCCAGCGGTCGTGGGAGACGGAACCGACCGAATCGTTGAGGAAATCGGTGAGCGAGGCCTGGGGCCGCCGCCAGGTCCACAGGTCGCGGAAACCGGGACCGCCCGAGGGCTCATCACCCGGAACCACCAACGACCGGCTGAGCGTGGTCGCAGCCACCAAATCCGCTTCGGGGACCAGTGGGTTGTAACTGGTCGATCCGGCCGAAGCGAAAATGCTGATCGACCCGGTCCCGAAGATATGGACGCTCCCGGTGTCCGGATCACGGAAGGCCGGGCCGTCCGTGATCGAAAAATCGCGAATCTGCCCGACCTCGGGATCGACGGTCAGGACGATGTCGAATGCCGGGTCCCCCAATCTCGCATCGGGAAGGTTGGCGAGAGAAATCGTCTGCTCCCGCCGGACCGTAAAGGTCCGCGTGGCACTGGTCGCGGAGGTGGTCTCGTCGCCCTCCTGGACCGCCCGCAGGGTCACCTGCGCCGAGTCGTCCGGGTCGTCCGAGAGAATGACCAACCCGCCGTCCAGGTTGACCGTCTGCACCGGGTGGAAGCCACGGATCGAAGGCTGGACGGAGACGACCTCGATCGTGACCGGCAACCCGCTGCTGGCGGTGGCACTCACGAGGAAGGGCGCATCGCCGATCAGGCGGTCGTCGATGGAACCCGGAGCCTCCGACCCAGGCTCGCCGAAGAAAGTGATCGTTTGCCCGGTTCCCTCCTGGGCAGTGATGGTGAAGGCATCGACCGCGTCCCCCAGGACATCGGTCCCGGGCACGGTCACCTCAATCTGGATATCGCCGATACCGAGAACGGTGAGGCTGTCGCCGGTGATGTCTCCCGGCCCCTCCACCAACGAGAACAGGGCCGAAGCAGACCCTCCGCTGGACCCGGGCGACAACGAGAAGCTGCCCGTCGAAAGATCAATCACGTCTCCGGGCTCCGCAATCGTGACCGGCGGCGTGTAGTCGAGCGTCCGGTCGATCCGCAGGGAAACCTCGTAGGTCAGGGTGTCGCCCGTCGCTCCCTCCTCGGCAGTCAGATCGACCGCGCCGAACGTCTGGAACTCCAACTGGAAATCCCCCGGGTTCGGCTCGATAACCGTCGCCACCGAGGGATCGGAGGAGGTGTAGGTCACCCCGCCCCCGACCGTGGCGAACGCCTCGTCGAAATCAATCGCGTAGGGGAGCGACGTGGCCAACGGCACTTCCTGGCTGGCGGGGGGGCTCCAGATCAGTTCCGCCTGCGCGGGTGCCAGAGAAAGAAGGAAAACGGCTGCCCCGAAGAAGCCGTTGCGGAGAAAAGAAGGGGTGGGGAAATTCATGCGTTTGCGCGAGATCGCCGTAATCCGGCTCATTATTGATTCTTTAACACGCAAGCAGGTTACGGCAAGTGCCCACCCGATCAAGCCCGCAATTACCCGATCTCCAACTTCACGCGAGATTTACACAGCCTGCGGGCAGGCATGGATTTTCGGCAAAACCGGTCCGCAACGAAGGGATTCCGGGGCGGGTCATGTTCCATGTCGGGGCGTTCACGAAAAGGCACCCGGAGCAGTCACTGCATCCCCCGCCCCATTGACAGCCGGGCCTGGGGGCCTTTTCCTCCTGCCATGGAAAAGTCGGAGTTCACTCTGGAATTCGAAAAGCCTCTGCGGGAATTGGAGGGCCGGTTGCGGCACCTGCAGGAGGCGTCGGTCGAGAGCAACATGGATGTCTCCGATGAGATCGCAGCCATCGAGGGGAAAATCGAACAGACCAAGCGCGAAGTGTACTCCGGGCTGACCGTCTGGCAGCGGGTGCAGCTGGCACGCCACCCGAAACGACCGACATCGCTCGACCACATCGGGTTCCTGTTCGACGATTTCGAGGAACTGCACGGCGACCGGTTGTTCAAGGACGATCCGGCCTTTGTGGGGGGGCCGGCCTGGTTCAATGACAAACCGGTCATGATCATCGGCCAGCAGAAAGGCCGCGACACCAAGGGCAACCTGCGCCGCAATTTCGGCTGCCCGCACCCCGAGGGCTATCGCAAGGCACTCCGGCTGTTGCGGCTCGCGGACAAGTTCGGCATGCCCGTCATTTCCCTGATCGACACTCCCGGTGCCTTCCCGGGAATCGGAGCGGAGGAACGGCACGTGGCCGAGGCCATCGCAGTCAACATCCGCGAGATGAGTCTTCTGCGCGTGCCCATCATCGCCGCGGTGATCGGAGAGGGCGGTTCGGGCGGCGCGCTCGGAGTGGCCATGGCCGACGCCGTGCTGATCATGGAAAACGCCTACTACTCTGTCATCTCGCCCGAGGGCTGCGCGGCCATCCTGTGGAAAGACCGCAAGTTCGCCCCCGAAGCAGCCGAGGCACTCGGGCTGAGCAGCTCCTCGCTCATGGAACACGGCGTCGTGGACCAGGTCGTGGAAGAGCCGTTCGGCGGCGCACAATCCGACCCTGAAAAAGCCGCTGCCTCCCTCGGTGCCGCGATCCTCAAACAACTCAACCGCCTGAACCGTCTGAAAACCGAAAACCTGCTCCAACAGCGCTACGACCGCTTCCGCAAACTCGGCGTTTTCTCGGGTTGACCCAGCCAGTCCACGATGAAGTCCCTCCTCCTGACCAACGAATACCCGCCGCGGATTTACGGAGGAGCGGGGGTGCATGTCGATTACCTCTCGCGACACCTGGCCGCAAAGATCGGAGTCGAGGTGCGCTGCTTCGGAGAGCAGGCCTCGTCGGACACCAACCTGAGCGTCCGCGGCTTTCCCGCCGGGAGCCCCCCCGGTGGTGCGCCCGAGCGGCTCCGTTCGGTGTTTGACGCCGCATCCCGCTGCCTGGGATTCAACCAGGCGGGGATCGACGCCGATCTGGTGCATTGCCATACTTGGTACACGCATCTGGGCGGCATCCTCGCGAAACTGAACTACGGCCTGCCCCTGGTAGTGACCGTCCACTCCCTGGAGCCCCTGCGCCCGTGGAAGCGCGAACAGATCGGGGGCGGCTACGATTTCTCGCTTTGGATCGAGCGCACGGCACTGGAGATGGCCGATGCGGTGATCGCCGTTTCCAGGGAGACCCGCGACGACGTGATGCGGTATTTCAATGTCGATCCGGCGCGGCTCCACGTCATCTACAACGGGATCGATACCGAGGAATACCGCCCGACGCACGCACCCGAGGTCCTCCGCTCCGTCGGCATCGACCCGGAGCGGCCCTACCTTCTCTTCGTCGGTCGAATCACCCGGCAGAAGGGGATCCTCCACCTCGTCAACGCCATCCGGTCGCTCGATCCGGACATCCAGGTGGTCCTCTGCGCGGGGGCACCCGACACCCCGGAAATCGCCGCCGAGATGAGGGAGGCCTTCGGACGGGCGACGTCCGAAAGAGAGCATCTGGTCTGGATCGAAGAGATGCTTCCAAGGGAAAAAATGATCCCGGTCTATTCCCACGCCGGCCTGTTCTGCTGCCCCTCGATCTACGAACCTTTCGGCATCATCAACCTCGAGGCCATGGCCTGCGGGATTCCGGTGGTGGCTTCCGCCGTGGGCGGCATTCCCGAGGTGGTGGTCCACGGCGAGACCGGACATCTCGTCCCCCTGGCGCAGAAGGACGCGCCTTCCTTCGAACCGGTCGATCCGCAGGCCTTCTCCGGCGATCTCGCCCGCCCGATCAACCGCCTCATGGCCGACCCGGCCACCCGCACGAAAATGGGTGCCGCCGGAAGACGGCGGGCCGAAAAGGTTTTCAGCTGGAAATCCATTGCCGCCGAAACAATCGACTTGTACCAGAAACTCGTCCCGCCCAACCGATGAGCAAAAAACTTCCCATAAACGGAGATCACCGCGTGGTGATCGAGAAAATCGAGCCGTCCTGCGCCGACGGGTCCTTCCCGGTGCGGACCGTGATCGGCGACCCCGTCGATGTGACCGCCCACGTCTTCGCCGACGGCCACGATGCCCTCCGGGCAGTCCTGCGCTATCGCTGCCCGGGAGACCCCGAATGGCAGGAAACCGATCTGGAGAAACTCCACAACGACGAGTGGCGCGGGTCCTTTGCGCCCGAAAACATCGGGGTCCACGAGTTCACCGTAGCCGCCTGGATCGATGACTTCCTGACCTGGCGGAACGGCTTCGCGCGGAAGGTGGAGTCGTCGCAACCGCTGGGAGTGGAGATCGATATCGGCACCGGACTGGTCCGCGCACTGTGCGACCGCGCCGGAGAGACGGACAGCGGGGTGCTGGCCAAAACTCTGCGGCTGTTGGAATCGGAAACGATCCCGCAGGGGGAGAAGGTCCACATCCTGCTCGGGGACGACCTCGAGGGCATCTCCCGGCGGCATCCCGCACGGGGGCGCGAGACGGTCGCCCCGCCCCATGAGGTCTGGGTCGAGCGGAAACGGGCCGCCTTTGGTGCCTGGTATGAATTCTTCCCGCGCTCGTGTTCTCCGGCGGACGACCGCCACGGCACATTCGCCAACGCGGATATCATGCTCGAACACGTCGCCGATCTGGGCTTCCAGATCGTGTACCTGCCGCCCATCCACCCCATCGGGACCACGCACCGCAAGGGCCGCAACAATACTCTTCGGGCAGGGGACGACGACGTAGGCAGCCCCTGGGCGATCGGCTCGGACGAGGGCGGCCACAAAGACATCCACCCTGCCCTCGGCACACTCAAGGATTTCCAGGACTTCGTCTGGCGGGCGGGCGAGCTCGGAATGGAGGTGGCACTCGACATCGCCTTCCAGTGCTCCCCCGACCACCCCTATGTGAAGGAGCACCCGGACTGGTTCAAATGGCGGCCCGACGGCACCGTGCAGTTCGCCGAGAACCCGCCCAAGAAGTATGAGGACATCATCCCCTTCGACTTCGAGTGCGCCGACTGGCGCGGACTGTGGGAGGAATTGAAATCAGTCATCGACCACTGGATCGACTGCGGGGTGCGCATTTTTCGTATCGATAATCCACATACGAAACCGTTCGAGTTCTGGCGTTGGCTGATCCGTGGAATCAAGCTGGCCCATCCCGAGGTGATCTTTCTGAGCGAGGCCTTCACCCGGCCCAAGTTGAAATACCGGCTGGGCAAGTCCGGCTTCACACAGGGCTACACCTACTTCACCTGGCGGAACACCCGCGAGGAACTCGAATCCTACCTGCGTGAGCTGTGCTCACCGGAGCGTAGCCGGGTCTTCTGGCCCAACTTCTGGCCCAACACCCCCGACATCCTGCCGCCCATACTTCAGTTCGGCGGTCGCCCGGCCTTCATCCAGCGGCTGGTGCTCGCCGCCACGCTTTCCTCCAACTACGGGATGTACGGCCCCGCCTTCGAGCAGTGCGTCTCCGACTCCTACCCCGGCAAGGAGGAGTACGACACCTCGGAAAAGTACGAAATCAAATCCTGGGACCTGGACGCGCCGGGCAATCTCTGCGCGGTCATCCGGCGCATCAACCACATCCGCCGCGACCAGCCGGCCCTGCAGCACACGTTCAACCTCCGCTTCGTGGAGTGCGACAACCCGCAGATCATCGCCTACCTGAAAAACGATCCAAGTCGGCTCAACATCATCCTCACGGTCGTCAACCTCGACCCCTACCACGAGCAGACAGCCTGGATCGACCTCCCGCTCGAAGAATACGGCATCGACGGCAGTCGGCCCTTCCTGGTGCAGGACCTGCTCCCCGAACCGAAGGGCGAACTTCCGAGTGCGAACTACCTTTGGAACGGCTCCCGCAACTTCATTAAATTGAACCCACAGGTCAGCCCGGCCCATATCTTCCGGGTTTTCCGCACACAGAGAAAGGAGGAGGACTTTGATTACTGGCTTTGAACCACGCGGCACAACCGGATCAGTGCTGTGGCGGTGGATGCTTGCCGCGCTCCTTCTGGTGTCCGCGAGCGGACTGTGCGCACAGGAACCGGGAGAGGGGCAGGCGGACGAACCCGCCATCACCTATCGCGACGCCGTGGTGCTCGGCATAGTCGAGGGCCTGACCGAGTATCTGCCAGTCTCCAGCACCGGGCACCTCATCCTGGCCAACCGTTTCCTGGGTCTCGACAGCAATGAACCCGTCGGCATCCCCGTCGCGGATGGAGAGGCTGCCCCCCGCACCCTGCACGACGCGGCCAACGCCTACGCCATCATCATCCAGGGGGGTGCG
>CAYVUQ010000013.1:5242-5889 GCA_964454915.1 uncultured Puniceicoccaceae bacterium | reverse complement strand
TTCTTGCGGTGGTCTTGTTGTACTGGCGGCGTTTGCTGGACATTGTCGCAGGCGTGTTCGGACGCAGCCGCAGCGGACTCCTGCTCCTGCGCAATCTGATCGCCGCCTTTCTTCCGGCCGCATTTCTCGGGCTCCTCCTCGAAGACTGGATCGACCGCCACCTCTTCGGCCCGTTGCCAGTGATCAACGCACTGGTCGTCGGCGCGTTTCTCATGCTCGCGGTCGAGAAGTGGCGTGCCCGGAGAAAGGGGAAAGAGGTCTTCTCTTCCGGGCCGGACCTGCACGAGATTTCCGTTCCACGGGCTCTGCTCATCGGTCTCCTGCAATGCGTGGCCATGTGGCCGGGAACCAGCCGCTCCATGATGACCATCGTGGGCGGATACCTCGCCGGGTTTTCCCCCGCCCGGGCCGCCGAGTTCAGCTTCCTGCTCGGGCTGATCACGCTGACGGCCGCCTCGGGCTACAAGACAGTCACCGACGGAGGCTGGATGCTCGAAGCCCTCGACATCGGGCCGATTCTGGTCGGGATCGCAGTGGCCACGGTCTTTGCCGCCCTCTCGGTCAAGTGGCTCGTGGCCTACCTCTCGAGGCACGGCCTGGGTGTCTTCGCATGGTACCGCATCCTCCTCGCCCTCGCGGTGGTGAAC
>CAYVUQ010000013.1:0-5232 GCA_964454915.1 uncultured Puniceicoccaceae bacterium | reverse complement strand
CCTCAACCCCCACAGAAGGCGGCCGGATCGTCATCCGGGGTGCCAGACAACACAACCTGCGGAACCTCGATGTGGAGATTCCCCGGGGACGATTGACCGTGGTCACAGGCGTGAGCGGTTCGGGAAAATCCTCGCTCGCCTTCGACACCCTCTACGCCGAGGGCTACCGCAAGTACATGGAGAGCCTTTCCCCAAAGGCACGGCAGCTGCTCGACCAGATCGACCGCCCGGAAGTGGACTTCATCGAGGGGCTCTCACCGGTCATCGCCATCGAACAACTCACCGGGCACGGAGCCAACCCGCGCAGCACCGTCGCCTCCATCTCGGAGGTCGCCGACTACGCTCGTGTGCTCTGGGCCGTCGCGGGACAACCGTTCTGCCCGAAGGACGGCGGGCGCGTCAGCCGACGCTCCATCGACGAGTGCGTGGAACGCGTCTTCGCGGAACCGGAGGGCACCCGCATACAGATCCTCGCCCCGCGGATGCAGGCCAAACCCGCCGCAATCCGCGAAGAGCTGGAGAGCCTGCGCCACAAGGGGTTCACCCGGGTGCGGATCGATGGCCGGATCGCCGGTCTCGACGAAAAAGACCTGGTTGATCGCCGGAAATCCACACAGACCCTGGACCTGCTCATCGACCGAATCGTCCTCCGCACGGACCAGCGCGGACGCCTCGCAGACTCGCTGGAACTGGCCTTCGCCGAAGGCGGCGACCGCGCGGTCATTCTGGCCCAGGAATCCCGCGATGCCGATCCGACGGAAATCCTGCTCAGCCAGGCCCACTCCTGCGAGACCTGCGGCACGGTCTATCCCGCACCCTCCAGCCGTCTCTTCTCCTGGAACAATCCCTCTGGTGCCTGCCCGGAGTGCGGCGGGGTCGGTGAGATTCTCCGCTTCGACCCGGACCTGCTGGTACCCGACCCGTCGCTGTCCGTGCGCAAGGGCGCACTCAAGCCCTGGCGAATCGGCTCGAAGCGAATGATCATCCGACGCAACGCGCTGCTCAAGCAGCTCGCCGAGCAGCTCCCCTTCGACCCAACCGCTCCCTGGTCGGAACTCGACGAAGACACCCGCCGCCTGATTGTGCATGGCTCCGGCGAACGCGAGTTTCTCTTCAAAACCACGCCCGGCAACCGCAAGCCCGTGCCCATGCCCTTTCCGGGCGTGATCCCGGACCTGGAGGAATCCTTCCGCACGTCGTCCAGCGACGGCCTGCGCGCCCGGCTGATCCCCTACCAACGCAAACTTCCTTGTCCCGAATGCGGCGGAGCCCGACTGGCCGCCTACCCGCGCAACATCCTGCTCGCCGGCTTCTCCTATCCACGCTTCCTGGCACTCCCGGTGAGCGACGCCCTCGCCCGCGTCGAACAGGCTGTCGGCCCGGCAGCAGGGGAACAGGTGGCCGAAGCCGTTTCCGGGCTGGCCCACCGGTTGCGTTTTCTCGACGAGGTGGGACTGGGCTACCTCGCCCTCGACCGCCCCTTCCACACGCTCAGCGGCGGCGAGGCCCAGCGGGTGCGCCTGGCTACCCAGCTGGGCATGGGACTCGTGGGAGTGATCTACGTGCTCGACGAGCCGAGCATCGGACTGCACCCCGTCGATATCAAGCGCCTGGTCGGGCATCTCGAGGGATTGCGCGACCGCGGCAACACCGTCGTGCTCGTCGAGCACGAGGAAACTACCATCCGCTCCGCCGACCATCTCCTCGAATTGGGGCCGGGTGCCGGATCACAGGGCGGAGGTCTCGTGTTCGCAGGCACCCCGACCGAAGCCGCCGCCTCCCCCGCCAGCCGGACCGGTGCCTACCTCTCCGGGAGAGAGTCCCTCCGCGACTTGCGCCGCCCGCGCACTCCGGGCAAGGCGCGGCTCGAGGTATTGAAAGCCGCCGAGCACAATCTCGACGGCTTCGACGTCGCCTTCCCCGTCGGCTGCCTGAACGTGGTCTGCGGGGTCTCCGGCTCGGGAAAGAGCACCCTCGTCCACGACATCCTCGCGTCTGTGGCACTGCGAAAGCTCAACCGCGCCAAAACCGTACCCGGCGCACACGGCGGACTGCGCGGGCTCGAGAACTTCGAGTCCGTGGTCGAGGTGGACCAGTCGCCCATCGGGCGAAGCCCCCGTTCCAACCCCGCCACCTTCGCGGGAATCTTTTCAATCCTGCGTTCCCTCTTCGCCAAAGTTCCCCTGGCCAGGGTCCGGGGCTACTCCCCAGGCCGGTTCAGCTTCAACGTCCCGGGCGGCCGCTGCGAACGGTGCAAGGGCGATGGCTCCATCCGGCTCGATATGCAGTTCATGGGCGACGTGTTCGTGGAGTGTCCCGCCTGCGCCGGGCGGCGCTACAACCGCGAGACCCTCGAGGTGCGCTTCCGGGGGCTCAACATCGCCGAGGTTCTCGACCTGACGGTGGACGAGGCTCGCGACCTTTTCAGCCGTAATCCCGCCCTGCTCGCAAAGCTGGACCTCATGCGCCAGGTCGGTCTGGGCTACCTGCGTCTGGGGCAGTCCGCGACAACCCTCAGCGGCGGCGAAGCCCAGCGACTGAAACTGGCCGCCGAATTGAGCCGCCGCGAACAAGGCCGCACCCTCTACCTGCTCGACGAACCGACCACCGGACTCCACTGGGACGACACCGCCAGGCTGGTCGATGTGCTCCACCGCCTCCGCGACGCGGGGAACACCATCATCGTGATCGAGCACGACCCCGACCTCATCCGCCTGGCCGACTGGATCGTGGAACTGGGCCCCGGCGGCGGCGCAGCCGGTGGCCACCTGCTCTACGCCGGCCCCCCGGCCCGGTGGGACTCCGCCGGAAACACCCCCACAAGACAGGCACTCTCACCCCCGCAGGGATAAACAGACCACTCCACCACCCCACCACTCCACCACTCCACCACAAACAAAAAAAACCGCCCCCGTGGCGAACCAGGGGGCGGTTGAAAGAAAAGGGTGCGAAAACCCGGACTTACTTGAACTGGCTCTCGACCTCCGCAACCGTCTGCTGGACGCGGCCCACAATCTGGTAAGGATCGCCCTGCGAGTTCGGACGGCGGTCTTCGAGATAGCCCTTGTAGCCGTTTTTCACGAAGCTGTGCGGCACGCGGATCGAAGCACCACGGTCGGCCACGCCCCAGCTGAACTTGTCGATCGACTGCGTTTCGTGCAGACCGGTCAACCGCAGGTGGTTGTCCGGACCATAGGCAGCGATGTGCTCGTCCTTGTACTTCTCGAAAGCTTCCATGAGCTTCTCGAAATAATCCTTGCCACCGGTCTCCCGCATGAACCCGGTCGAGAAGTTGCAGTGCATACCGGAGCCGTTCCAGTCGCCCTGGAAGGGCTTGCAGTGCCATTCCACGTCAACCTCGTATCTCTCGCAGAGGCGCAGGAGGATGTAGCGGGCCACATGGACCTGGTCGCAGGCGTTGTAAGAGCCCTTGCCGAAAACCTGAAACTCCCACTGGCCCTTGGCCACCTCGGCGTTGATGCCCTCGTGATTGATCCCGGCGGCCAGGCACAAGTCGAGGTGCTCCTCGACGATGTCACGGGCGATGTCCCCGACGAAGCGGTAGCCCACGCCGGTGTAATAGTTGCCCTGCGGCTCGGGAAAGCCTCCCTGCGGCCAGCCCAGCGGACGACCGTCCTTGAAGAGGAAATACTCCTGCTCCAGACCAATCCAGAGCCCCGGATCGTCATCGATCATCGCCCGTGTGTTCGAGGGGTGCGGAGTCCCGTCGGGCAGCATGACCTCCGACATGACGATGAAAGCGTCCTCGCGTGCCGCGTCGGGGAAAAGTGCCACCGGCTTGAGCATGCAGTCCGAGTCGCTACCCTCCGCCTGCTGCGTCGAGCTACCGTCAAAGCCCCACATCGGGCAGTCTTCCAGGGAGAAGGAATCCATGTCCCCCTCCACGATTTTCGTCTTGCCGCGAAGGTACGCCACCGGGGTGTAGCCGTCGAGCCAGATGTATTCCAACTTTATCTTTGCCATAATGATTTGTGGTTTGTGCGGGTATTGATCAATGGATGAACTTTCCACTCTGGACGAGAAGAAAATCTTCCACACCCAACAAAAGCACTTATCATGCCAGGAAAACAGCAAAATGCCCACCCCGTAACAAAAATGCCCCGCTTCGAAAAGACGGCATTCCCCGCTCTCCCGTAAAGCCAACCTGCGCTGTCGAAGCCCCGTCTTTGTGCTTTGTCCCCCGGCTCCCCCCTCTTCGTTCACCACATCCCCACCGTTTCCGTTTGCGCCACGGACGGGTCTTGCTTTTGATCCACGACTTTTCCGTCCATGTTTCCCGTCCTCCTGTTCGCGGTATTTCTGGGCACGCTGGTTCTGACCCGCGTGTATCTCACTTCGAGCCCCCACTGGGGACTGGTCGATGTCCCCAACCAACGGTCTTCCCACCTGCAAGTCACGCCGCGGGGCGGAGGAGTGGTCTTCCTCCTGCTCGCCTACCTCGGCGGCGGAGCACTGTGTGCCTTCGGAACCTTCGACACCCCGTTCACTTCGGACCTGCTGGTATTCGCCGCATCCGCCGCCATGATCGCAATCCTGGGGTTTGTGGATGACCTGTTTCAGCTGTCTTCCGTGGTCCGGCTCCTGATCCAGCTCGCACTGGCCTGCGTGGTCGTCGCCCTGGTAGGCGTTTTCGACGCCCTGACCCTGCCCGGGGTCGAACCCGAGCCCATTCCGATTCTCGGATATGGCGTGACACTGCTGTGGATTCTTGGCCTGACGAACGTTTATAACTTCATGGACGGGATCGACGGGATCGCAGCGGGCCAGGGTATCGTCAGCGCGATGGGCTGGGCCGTCGCCTCCTACATATTTTTCGGATCGCTTCTTTTCGCGGGCCTGAACCTCGTGCTCGCCGCAGCACTCGCGGGATTCCTCGTCTGGAACTGGCACCCTGCGAAGGTGTTCATGGGCGATGTCGGCAGTGCCTTTCTCGGCTTCGTTTTCGCCGTCCAACCCCTGGTGCTTCTTCAACTTCCGGAGGTCCCAAACCGGACCGGCCTCCTCGCATTTTCGGCGGCGTTCATGGTCTGGCCCTTTATCTTCGACGGATTTTTTACCTTTTGCCGCCGGGTTGTCCGGCGCGAAAACGTTCTCCAGGCGCACCGGACCCATCTATACCAGCGCCTGACCAAACTGGGCTGGCCCCACTACCGGGTGGCCCTGATCTACACATTGTGGGCCCTGGTCTGCGGCCTCCTGGCGGGAGTGTAC
>CAYVUQ010000012.1:0-14866 GCA_964454915.1 uncultured Puniceicoccaceae bacterium | reverse complement strand
GACATTCCTGTCCCGTGGAATCGGGAGATAGAATCTCCCGAGTACTTGCAGGGTCCGTCTTTAAGGTGCTCTTCATCGAAATCGGTATCGCTATCGAAATCGGTATCGAATGTTTAACGCCCTGTTTTGAACCAGCAAAAGTTTTTCGATTTCGATCCCGATTTCGATTTCGATAGCATTGCAGGGTTCGCTCTCCGGAGACGGGACATTCCTTTCCCGTGGTTTGGGGGGCCGAAGCCTGCGGGCCGACGGATCAATCTTCCAGCAGCCAGAGGATTTCGAAGGGGGCCAGATCCATTGTGGTGCGGGTGCTTGCCTCGCGTCCTGTCAGCGCATCTTTGAGGAAGTGGGCGAGGCCCATTTGGCGGATGGGGGAGAGATCGACGGGTTGGGGGTGCTCGGAGAAGTTGGCGACGACGGCGGCGTAGCTGGTGTCGTGCCAGCGGAGGAAGACCAGGGTGTGCGGGTTGTTCTCTTCCAGGAGGTTGAGGCGGTTTCCGCGGAAGGCGGGGATGGTCTTGCGCACGGCGAGCAGATGACGCACGGACCGGAAGACCCGGGCCGGGACTGGTGTTTTCCTCGTCGCACCCTTCGGGAGCGACCAGTCCATCCGCACCCGGTGGATCCAGCGGCTGTCGTCGGCCTTGTCGGGGTCGTCGGAGAACGAGGAGTCGTTGAGCAGGCCCCACTCCTCGCCGAGGAAGAGGAGGGGGATGCCGCTGGCGGCGCACAGTACGCCGTAGGCCATGTGGATGCGGCGGAGTGCCATTTCGGTAAGGACCTCGTCCTTTTCGACGATGCCCTCCTCGAGTCCCGCCAGGGAGGCCATTGTCCCGCAGATGCGCATGTCGCCGGTCGTCTCGTTGTGCTGGAAGGGGACGCCGCGGGCGAAGCTGCCGGGGAAGCGGGCGGTATAGAAACGGTTGAGGAAGTCGCGGTGATCGCCGGGATTGATCCCGACGGCCCAACTGTCGCCGTTGTCGAAGGACCAGCCGATATCGTCGTGGCAGCGCAGGTAGTTGATCCAGGCGGTGGAGGGGGGGAGCTGGAAGCGGTGGTGCATCGACCGCTTGAGCAGTTTGGTCTCCCGGGTGGCCATGGCCTCCCAGAGCAACGCCATAAAGGTGGGATTGTAGGATATCTGGCACTCGCCGGCATCGATATACTGGACGACCTCGTCGGGGTGGACGATGGCCTCGGACTTGAAGACCAGGCCGGGTGCGGCGATCCTGCAGACGGCGTTGAACGCCTGGATGAGCAGGTGGGCTTCGGGAAGATTCTCGCAGGAGGTGCCCATCTGCTTCCAGATAAAGGCAACGGCGTCGAGGCGGAGGATTTCGACGCCGGTGTTGGCGAGGAAGAGCATCTCGGCGGCCATCGCCCGGAAGACCTCGGGGTTGGCGTAGTTGAGGTCCCACTGGAAGCTGTTGAAGGTGGTCCAGACCCAGCGCTTGAGGGTGTCGTCCCAGGTGAAATTCCCGCGCCGGACGGAGGGGAAAATCTCGCGCAGCGTCCGTTCGTACTGATCGGGAACGGAGCGGTCGGGAAAGGTGCGGTAGTAGTCGAGATACTCCTGCTCGCCCTCCTGCGCCCGGATGGCCCACAGGTGGTCGTCGGCGGTATGGTTGAAGACGAAGTCGAGGACGAGGGAGATGTCGGCCTCGCGCAGGTCGCGGGCGAGAGCGCGAAGATCGTCGATGGTGCCCAGGCGCGGATCGACCGAGCGGTAGTCGCTGATGGCGTACCCGCCGTCGTTGTTGCCCGGTCGGACGGCGAAGAGGGGCATCAGGTGCAGGTAGGTCAGTCCGAGGTCGCGCAGGTACGGGATTTTCTTGCGGAGCCTGGCGAGGTCTTCGGAGAAGAGATCGACGTAGAGGGACCCGCCGGCCATACGTTCGGAGAGATACCACCCGGGGTCATTCTCCCGGGTGCGGTCCAACTCCTTGAGGTGGTCGGGGCGTTCGAGCCAGCAGTCCACGGCCGTGAGGAGGATGTTCTCCAGGTAATAGAAGAAATCGTAGTGGTGCCCGTAAATCTGATACAGAAGCCGAAAGAGGCGTTTCCAGTGGGTGTCGAGCCGGTGGTCGATACTTTCGGCGAGGAGGGTGCGGTCCTCTTCGGCGGGAGCGGCCTCGGCGAGCCGCCGGTCGATTTTGGGACGGATGCGGCGAAGGGAACGTTCGGCTTCGTAGGAGAGCCGTGAATCTTCCATGAAGTTCATTTTTCGCGGGAGTCAACCAGCGGGAGCGACGGTCGGATTCGGGTTGCGTGGCTTGCCGGAGGGCCTACTGCCCGGCCTCGGCCTCGGCGGTCCGGTCATTGGGGATCGCGATATCACCGAGAAAATCGTAGTAGTCCATGCCTTCGAGTATCCCGGCGGCGTGGTGGCTTTCGGCGAAATAGATGCGTGGGAACTTGCGCAGTTTTTCCAATTCGCGGCTGTAGTTTCCCACGACGACCCCGAGGGTGTTGCCGGCGAGCATCTCCTCATCGTTGCCGGAGTCGCCGGCCACCAGGATGTGCTCCAGCGGGAAGCCCCATTTGTAGGCCATGTGGCGGATGCACAGTCCGCTCCCCGCACGGGCGGGAATGATATCGAGAAACATGCCCAGGGAGACCACCACCTTGACCCGCGCCCCTCCGTTGCGGAGCATCCGCTTGATTTCGGACAGGCCGGGAGATTCGGAAAAATCGATTCCGTAGCTGATCTTGAAGGTGGACTGTTCGTGCTCCTCTTGCGGATACAATCCGGGCAGCGGGTCGAGAATTTCGCGGATTTTCTCCGGTTCCCAGCGGAAGTCGATGTGCTTGCGCCAACTGGCGTCGGGGGTGAGGTTCTTGCCGTAGTAAATCTCGGTGCCGACCGAGGTGATGACGACCTCGGGCTGCGGCATCCCGTTCTCCTCCATCAGGCGCATGACGTCTTCGAACCGCCGTCCGGTGGCGATGCCGAAGCCGACGTCGGTCCCGGTCTCCTCGATCCGGTCGAAGAACGTGCGCATGGCTTCGTCGTCGCCCGTCAGCGTGTTGTCGATGTCGGCGATCACGATGCGGTCCACACCGGTCAGCGGGCGTGTCTTGCGCCGCGGCGACGCCGGTTTGGGCGGTTCGCGGAAGACTTCCAGCACCTCGTTGACATCGCGCAGATACCGTTCTGCGTGACGGCTCCATGAGTAGTGTTCGTGGACGTTGCGGTGGCCCGTCACGGACCACTCGTCCCAGGTGCCCGGTTCCGAGAGGGTGCGCAGGAGTGCCTTCTCGATGGCGGACGAATCGAACGGATCGACCAGGATCCCGTTGCGGCAGTTGGCGATGATGTCGCTCGGCCCGCCGTCGTTCGTGGCGACGATGGGCACTCCGCTGGCGGCGGCCTCAAGAAGGGTCAGCCCGAAGGGTTCGGTCATGGCCGGATTGATGAAGACCCCGCGGGTGCGGGCGATCATGCGGTAGATTTCCGGTACGTCGTCGGCGCGGTGGTGCTTGGGGTAGGCGACCTGACCGTAGAGATCGTACACATCGATCAGGGCGAGGATGTTGGTGAGGACGGCGCGCTGGCCCGGGGGCATCTCGCGGAGGTCGTCGCGGCAGCCCATGACGAGGACGAGGTTGGCGCGGCGGCGCAGATCCTCGGATTCGCCGAAGGTGGTGACCAGGCGTTCGAGGTTCTTGCGCTCGTCGGGCCGGGCCATTGCCACGATCATGGGCCTGGAGGGGTCGTCGAGAAAGCGGTTGATGCACGGGGCGATTTCCGGCTGTGGGTCGTCGTCGCGCGGAGGGCGGAAGGATTCGAGATTCACACCGGGCGGGATCACCTCCATCCGCTCGGGGATGTAGTTTTCGTATTTCTCGTATTGCTGGCGGACCTCCTGGTGGGTGCTGGTGATGATCAGCGAGCAGGTTTCGAGGGCAAATTCCTCGGCTTCGATTCGCCGGGAGATGCGGTAGGAGTTTTCAATTTTCTTTTCGGAGACGCCGCTGGCCAGAAGTCGCTCCTTCTTGACTCGTCCCAGGGAGTGGCCGGTGAAGACGAAGGGCACGCCCAGGAGACGGGCCAACTGGGCACCGCCGTACCCGGCGTCTGCGTAGTGTCCGTGGATGAGATCGGGCACCGCGCGGTTGCGCTGGAAATAGTTCAGGCACTGGTCCACGAACTGTTCCATGTAGGGCCACAGCTTGGTCTTGTAGAGGTAGCGGCGGGGACCGAAGGGAATCCGCACGATGAAGGCACCCCCGCCCAGCGGTTCCTCGGACCGGGCGTAGTCTTCCGAGACACGGTCGTCGAAAATCTGCCGGGTGATGAGGTCCACGCGGCGCACGTCCTCCTGCGCGGCCAGGGCGCGGGCCAGCTCGACGACGTATTTGGTCTGGCCGCCGGTATCCTCGTCACGCCCCAGTTCAAGATTCTCGCCCCGGATCAGCCCGTGGAGGCTGAGGAGGGCGATGCGGGTTCCATTTTTTTGACTCATAGCCGGATTCAGTGGTTCCGTTGGGAACCGGAATGAAGTATCCAACAGATTATGGCTGATTTCAACCTTCGATCCCACACTCCGCCTCTCGGAGGTCCGTTGCCGGCTCCGCGGGTGCTTGGAACCGATCTCGACGGGACCCTGATCCCCCTGCCCGGTGAGCCGGACAACCAGCGGGACCTCGAGATTTTGAAATTGTCGCTGGAGGAGAAGAACCGGGAACTCGTTTTCGCGACTGGTCGGCACCTCGAATCGGTGCTGGCGGTCATGGAATCCGACGGGTTGCCGCGTCCGCGCTGGATCGTCTGCGATGTGGGAGCCACCATCTGTCGGGAGACCCGGGAAGGCTACCGCCCTTACGAGCCGTACCAGCGGCATCTGGCGGAGATCGTAGGGAAGATCGACCGTGCGGTGGTCGAGGAGGCTTTGACCGGGGTGGAGGGCATCACTCCTCAGGAAGGCCCGGTGCAAGGGCCCTTCAAGATCAGCTATTACTGCGAAGCCGCCGAAGTCCGGGATCTCTCGGGTGTGATCACCGGCGTCTGCGCGGAGCGGGGCCTGCCGTTTGCCTGCATGTCGAGCGTCGATCCGTTCGACCAGCGTGGCCTTCTTGACCTGCTCCCGGATGGCATTTCGAAGGCCTATGCGCTCATTTGGCTATCGTCCCACGCGGACTTTCTTCCCGGGGAGATGGTCTTTGCCGGTGATTCCGGGAACGATCACGCCGCCCTGACGGCCGGATTCCGGGCGGTGGCGGTGGGCAACATGGAGCCGGAACTGGCCGAGACGATCGAGCGGGAGATGGGGGCGAAGGGCTGGGCCGACCGTTTCCACCGTGCCCGTGCGCGCGCCACGAGCGGTGTTCTGGAAGGGTGCCGGCACTTCGGGTTGATTTGACTCCCGGGAGTGTCCCGCTCTTTTTCCGGATCGGAAGCGTGTCCGGGAAGGCGGTCTGCGGAACGGTTGTCGGCAACTCTGTGCCGTCCGGGCCGGATCAGGTGCTCAGAACGCTGAAAGACGAAGGAAGGTTCCGGAGCGTTCCGACGGGGGTCACCGAGGCTGCCGTGGCCCAGGCATCGGCAGCCATGGCATCTGTCCCTTGCACTGTGACCGAAGGGGAACCCTCCAGCGGGAGGCCGGAAACGGGATCGATGATGTGGCTGAGTCGGCGGCCCCGGAAGGTCAGGCCGCGGGCGTAGTCGCCGCTGGTGCAGACCGAGCCGTCGTTGATCCGCAGAGTGCGTGCGGTGCCGCCGGATCGCGGATCGCGGACGGCTACACTCCAGAACTCGTCGCCCGAGGGTGATCCGAAAGCGCGAACGTCGCCTCCGACCTCGACGAGAGCGCCGCTGGCACCGGCCAGGCGGATTGCTTCGAGGGCCTGGTCCACTCCATAGCCCTTGGCGATTCCGCCCAGGTCGATCTCGGAGGTGTTGCGGGACTTGCGAATCCCGTGTCCGGTGAATTCGAAGTGTTCCCAGGACGAAGCGGCTCTTGCGCGGTGAATCTCGTCGGGCCGTGGCTGCCGCCCGGAGTCGGTGGCCCGGGCCCAGAGCCGTTCGAGGGGTCGGATGGTCACATCGAAGGTGCCGTCGGTTGCGCGGTGGCAGGCGCGGGCCGCCTCGAGGACGGCCCGGGTCTCGGGAGAGAGAGGCACAAGCCGCCCGGTGGGAGCGGAGTTGAGGCGGGAGATTTCGGAGTCGGCGAGGTAGGTGCTCATCAACGCTTCGACTCTGCGCAGGCGAGCCTCGGCGGCCAGGAGGGCGGACCGTGCGACCTGCGGATCGTCTGCGGTGGCCAGCAATCTGGCGGTGGTCCCCATGACGCCGGTGGGTTCGGCGGCGAGGGTCACCGCACGCGTTCGGCCCGGCCCGGCGCGCCACCAGGCGAATCCGGTGGCCAGGGTGAGTCCGCCCACCCCCAGAAGGAGGAAATGTCGTCGGGACATTGGATCGGCATTTCGAGCTTTGTCGGAGGGAGTGGGGAAACGTGTGTTCATATCGGGTATCCTTTGTTTGAATTTCTATGAGGTGACTGCGGGACGCCTCAGCCCTGCCAGTCGGTCTTCTCCACGGTGGTCTGGAAATCGGATTCGATTCGTTCCGGCTCCTCTTCCGCCGGTACAGCGGCCCCCGGGCCGACATAAATGAGGCTCTCCATGGAGCATTTTTCGACACTGGTGCTCAGGTCCGTTTCGGGGCCGTAGTTGTCGTAGTCGATCCTTGGCAGGGTGCCTTCCATCTCAATCATTCCGCCGCTGGACCGGACGCAGGCGGAGCAGCCGATGCAGCCCACCGAGCAAACGCTCTTGACCCCCGGGCCGCGTTCCCGGTTGGAACAGGCCACGGCCAGGACCCGGTTTTGTTTGAACGGGACCACGGTGATGATGTTCCGCGGGCAAGCGGCTACGCACTGGCGGCATCCGGTGCATTTCTCGTAGTCCACACGGGCCAGACCATTGACGACCCGGATGGCACCGTAGGGACAGGCCCGCTGACAGTCGCCAAACCCCAGGCAGCCGTAGGTGCAACCCTGGACATCGGTGACCAGGTTTGCGGCGGCGCAGGTCGGTTCGCCCAGATACGGTGTCTGCCGCAGTCGCTGATGGGTTTCGGCCGCGCAATGGACGATAGCGCGCAGGGGCCAGCTTTCGCCGACGTCCACTCCCATGATGTGGGCCAGCTTTTCGGTGGACTCGCTCCCGCCGGGGCCGCAGAGGTTGTGGGCGGCCCGCCCGGCTGCGACTGCTTCGGCGTAGGCGGCGCATCCGGTGTGTCCGCAGCCGCCGCAGTTGGCACCGGGCAGGGCGTCGAGAATGGACTGGACTCGCGGGTCGATCTCGACGTGAAAGGCGCGGCTGGCCCAACCGAGCACTACCGCACCGCCGATCGCGAGCACGCCCAGCACTCCGGCGGAGAGGGCGAGGGCAAGAATCTGTGTGGTATCGGTCATGGGTCTGGGTCCGGCCTGGCGTCTATGGCCTGGCGGTGGCGAAGGCTTCGGCGAGTCCCTGGTCCACCCCCGCGAAACCCATGAAGGCCATGGCGAGAATGCCGGCGACGAGGAGGGCGATTCCCGGCCCCTTGAAAGGGTCGGGCACATCGCACATGTCCAACTCTTCCCGCAGGCCCGCCATCAGTACGATGGCGAGGGTGAATCCCATACCTCCGCCGAGGGCCAGGGTCACCGTTTGGTGCAGGCCCCAGGAGTGCCCGGGATCGTGCATTTGCTTCATGACGAGCAGGCAGGCGAAAAGGATGGCGCAGTTGGTGGTGATGAGTGGGAGGAAGATGCCAAAGCTATGGTGAAGACCGGGAAACATCTTCTTTACGTAGAGCTCGACGAACTGGACGCTGCCAGCAATGACAAAAATGAAGGCGATGTAGGAGAGGATGGAGAGGTCCGGAGCGGAAGAAGTCTGGCCCAGTCTTTCCCAAATCCAGGTGGTGAACAAGGCGTCCGGGCCGAGAAGGAAGCGGGTCAGCATCCAGCTCGAAGAGGTGGCCACCACCATAACGAATGTGACCGCCGCCCCCATGCCGAAAGCAGCGTCTGCCCGCTTCGACACACCGAGAAACGGGCACACTCCCACGAAATAGTGGAGCACGAAATTGTGAATGATCGCCGCGCCGACGAAGATCAGGAAGAGTTCGGTGAGGGTGCTCATGGCGTGTTCGGTTCAGGCCGGGTTTCCGCGGGAAGGGGAGTTTTGCAAGGCGTCCGCATCGCCTCGTTGGTTTCCGGTTGGCTTGTTTTTCCGGTCGTGTCTCCATTGCCGGACCCGCGCGGCGGCGGCCAGGAGCAGGCCGAGGGTGAGAAAGGCACCCGGGGGCAGGAGCATGATGCCCCACCCGGGCCAGGATTCGGGGAGGACGTGCAGGCCGAAGAAGGTGCCCTTGCCGAGAATCTCGCGCACCGAGGCGATGGAAGCCAGGGCGAGGATGAATCCTGTGCCGGTGCCGAGTGCGTCCACGACTGCGACGGTCGGCCCCTGTTTGGAGGCGCACGCCTCGCAGCGGGAGACGATGATGCAGTTCACGATGATGAGCGGAATGTAGGGACCGAGCTGCAGACTCATTTCGAAAAGGTAGGCAGCCAGCACCTTGTCCACCACGGTGACGAAGGTCGCGATGGTGAGGGTGAAGACGAGGATGCGCAGGTGAGGTTTCAGATGGTGGCGGATCAGGCTGACCATCAGGTTGGAGCACAGCAGCACGAAGGTGGTGGCTACCCCCATGGTAACGGCGGAGGCCATCCCTCCCGTGACCGCCAGGGTAGGGCACATCCCGAGGAGTGAGCGGTACACCGGGTTCTCCGGAATCACGTTCCGTATGAAGTGCTCCATGTGGCCTGGTGGCGGATTGCTCATGGTGCCTCCTTTGGTTCGGGGGCCGAGGGGCCGGTGTTCGGGCGGAGGGCGGACGGGTTGGCGAGAGCACCACGGAGTTCTTCCATGGCGTTGTTGACGGCGGTTGCCACGGAAAGGGATGACACGGTGGCACCGGTCAGAGCCTGCACCTGCTGGCCGGTCGGCTCGGACCCGACGACGGTGACGGGGGCGTCGGTGGAAAGTCCCTTGAAGCGGGATTCGAACTCCGGCTCGGCGATCAACGCGCCGAGGCCCGGGGTTTCCGTTTGCCGCAGAACGTGGATGCCCGTCAGCCGCGAACCCGAAGCGTCGCACCCGATCAGGACCGTGATCGGGCCGGAATAGCCCATGGCCGTCGCACTGATCACCCAGCCCGCAAGATTCCCTTCCCCGGACCGGGCGGCGAACATCTGCCCCTTGGCGGCAGGCGAATCGATGACCTCGGTCTTCAGCCCGGGTCCGCCCCCGACCAGGTCGGGCACTTGTTCGAGGATCTGGCGGCGGATGTTTTCCGCGATCCGCGGGGCGAGGGTGGTCTCGGTGAGGGTGAGGAGAGCACCGGAAAACACGGCGATCCCGATCATGAGCCGTGCCTGCCACAGGTATTGGAAGAGCCGTTTCATGGTTCGCGCTGTTGGTGAGGACCCCCGAGGGGGGCGGGTATCGTCCAGCGGTTGAGGAGGGGAACCGTCGCGTTCATCAGGAGCACCGCGAACATGACGCCCTCGGGATAATTGCTGAAGACGCGCAGGAAGATGACGAGTGCTCCGAGGCCCAGGCCGAAGTACCAGCGACCCAGCCGTGTGACAGGGCTGGTGCAGGGGTCTGTCGCGATAAAGAATGCGCCCAGGAGAAGTGATCCGGAGAGGAAGTGCCCGAGAGGGTCGAAGGGGTGCAAACCCCACGCACTGCAGGGCCACGCCACGAGGGTCGCTCCCGCCAGAACGGCCACGGGGATTTCCCATGAGGCTGCCCGTCTCGCGCACAGATAGATTCCCCCGAGCAAAAGTGCCAGGGCACTCGTCTCGCCCAGGGAACCGTTCACGGTGCCGAGGAACAGCCCGAGATGGTTTGCGGCGACATCCTGTAGTCGGGCGGCGTCGAGTGGCGTGGCCTGGGTCACGACGGTCCAGTCCGCCGGGCCTGCCGTATAGGCCGGACCACCAAGGTAGCGGGCGAAGCTGAGGGTGACGAAGGCCCGTCCCACCATGGCGGGGTTGAAGAGGTTCATTCCCAATCCGCCGAAGGCGGCCTTCCCGAGCCCGATCGCGGCGAACCCTGCGATGATCACGACGAACGGCGGTGCGCTCCACGGCAGGGAAAGACCGAGGATGAGCCCGGTGACCAGGGCAGATCCGTCGTCGAGCCGGAGAGGACGGCCCCTCATCCGGGCAAACACCGCCTCGGCCGCCACGCAGCTGAGAACGGCCAGACCGATCACGGCGGGGGCATGCCAGCGGAACAGCCAGCAGGAAGCTGCCAGAGTGGGGATCAGGGCAATCACTACGTCGAACATCATTCGGCGGGTGGTCGCGCGCGGGTCGCCGACATGCGGTGAGGGAGCAACGGCGATCACCGATCCGGCTTCGTGGCTCTGTGCCTCTTTGTCCATCAGACGGCGTTTCGACGCGCGGCGGCCTTGCCCACGCGCAGGATTTGGACCAACGGGATACCGGCCGGACACGCGTAGGCGCACGATCCGCATTCCATACAGGCTTCGAGATGGTGTTTTCGGGCGAGGTCGATCTTGCCGTTGCGGATGGACTGGGCCAGCCGGGCGGGCACCAAATTCAGAGGGCAGACATCCGCACAGCGTCCGCAACGCAGACAGGCCGTTTGGGCGGTTCGAGCCACCTCCTCCCGGGTGAGAATCGTCAACCCGCCGGTGCCCTTGGTCACGGGGATTTGTTGATCGCTGAACCCGAACCCCATCATGGGACCCCCCGACACAAGCCGGGCGGTTCCGGGCCGTAAACCGCCGCAATACTCGAGCAGGCTTTCGAACGCCGTCCCCATCGGGACCAGAAGATTTGCCGGGCGCTCGATACCCGCACCGGTCACGCAGACGATGCGGTGGGTCAGATTCATCCCGCGGTGGACCTTTCGGGCCAGCGAGGCGGCGGTGGAGACGTTCAGCACCATGATTCCGACATCGATGGGCAGACGCCCCGTGGGGACTGCTTTGCCCGTGACTGCGCGGATCAGGGATTTTTCCCCTCCCTGCGGATATTTTGCCGGCAATTCAAGAACCTCGACCCCGGTGCCCCTGGCGAATGCACGCAGAGCAGCGGCGGCCTCCGGGGTATGGTCCTCCAAACAGACCGCCACGCGCTGAGCCCCGGATGTATGGCGGAGCAAGAGCGCACCGGAGATCACTGCCGCGGGTGCCTCGATCATCAAGCGGTAGTCGGCGGTCAGGTAGGGTTCGCACTCGCAGCCGTTGACGAGAACCGTCTCCACCGATTTTCCCTCGTCGAGCCGGAGCTTCACGTGGCTGGGGAAGGCGGCACCGCCCTGGCCCACCAGGCCGGCGTCCAGAGCCGCCTCGGCGACCTCGGTCGGACCGAGGCCGGACGGCACGGTCAAGGGCCAATCCCCGCCGAAACAGGCGTCGTACAAGGCCTGCCCCGACAAAGGCTGATCAGGCGAGGCCTTGATCGGCACCGTATCCACCCGGCGCCCGTTGGCCAGGGTGGCGGTGCCCGGCTTGGCGGTTTGGCCGGAGATGCTGGCGTGAACAGGAGAAGAAACGGGGCCCGACGCCGTGCCGACGATATCTCCCATGGCTACGACGTCCCGTGCCTTGACGATGATTTCAGCGGGCTTGCCGGCGTGCTGCAGGAGGGGCAGCCGGACCACCTCGGGCGTGGGAAGCACCTCGATGGGACTCTCACGCGTGATGTCCTTGGCACTTCGGGGCCGCACTCCACCCGGGAAACGCGACCGCCTGGCGAGGACTCCGGGTAGAAAAGGCAGAATGGTGTTGGTTTTCATGACTGCGGGTGCAGGAAGAACCTGGAGAGGAGCGAGGGAACGATGCAGGCGAGGGCGAAGCCGCCGAGAACTCCGGCGGCGGCGGCGAGCGGAGTCTGCATAATCGAGGCAGCCAGGAGGGCACAGACGCAGGGAAGGAGGAACACCGCGGCGGCCCAGGCGACCAGGGGAAGACCTTGCAGACGCCGGGCGCCCGGATTCCGGTCAGTGTCGAGCCCGCCACCGACCGGGGTGCCGTGTTCTGCGGAGTCGCCGTGTTCTGCGGAGTCGAAGGCCGCCGGACAATCGACCAGCGGACAATTCCCGCATGGTGAAGCATCCGCAGCCGAAACCCGGTTGGCATCCGTTTGGCAGAACGCTCCCGTTGCGTCCTGATTCTGGATCGTATCCCGTAAGCAGTTCATCTGACCTTCCCTTGGAGAACTACTTATACCCGAAGGCTTCAGGATAAGTCCAGTCTAATTTTTAATGAATAAAAATTAAATCCGGGGCACTGAAATACCGCGCGAAACCGGGTTTTCGCGACGGATCGGAACAGGAGGGAGAGAAATTTTCACTGAATGCATAGGTTTCTACTTGCCGGGCACCGAAATAACGAAAGTTTCCTTCCCGATTAGGATTGATTTTTCGGAACGTCTCCGCTGACCTCCGCTTTTTTTTACTCTCTCCAAGGAATTGAACCCCACTTCTTCAGACCCCGGCCTGACTCCCCGGGTTGGTGCACTCGCATTCTGCGGGCTGTGTTACTGTGGTTGGGTGGTCTCCACCGCCACGGGTCCCCTGGGCTGGCAGCGTGCTGCCGGGGTAGGGTCACTGGCGATGGGGGCATTGTCGTTCCTCATTGCGGTGCTGGTTGTCAACGGTTTATGGAACCGGGTGACTGGAGGAGGGCTGTTGCGCAAGACGGAGCTGATCTGCCTCGTTTACCTATTGCTGGCGGCGGCACCCTTCATGGGACTCGGATTCTGGGTCAAGGCGATATCCTCGGCCGGAGCGGCCGAGCGCCGGGCCGCGTGGTCGCTGGTGGACTTGTTTCCGTCCCAGCTGACGCCCCAGGGCCCGAATCTGCTGAGTGCCGAGGGGTTCGATCCATCCGTCAGGTTCAAGGTCGTGCAGGGAGAGGGCGAGGTCTTCCGGGAAGGCGGTTCGGTGCGGCTCCGGCTGTCGGGCTCCGATGACGCAGGTGCAACCGCGCGGCTCCGGCTGGACCTGGTGAAGGACGGCGTCTTCTACAATGCCGATTATCTTTTCCGTGCGGGTTTCCGCTTCGATGGGCCGTCCGAGACCGGCTGGACCGTGCGGCTGACCGCAGACTCTGCGACCGGTGGAGTTGCGGAGCTGGTCCGCGGCCGGGGTCCCGCCAGGATCGAGCAGATCGGTTCCGACGGGTTTGCCGACCTTGGGGATTACGGCTTTGGGCTTCCCTCCGGATCCGGGGAGAGTGTTTTCCTGGAGATCGCGTTGACGGGGCCGGGAACCCTGGAGGTGGCGGATCCGGGCCTGGCGGAGGTCACCGCGTTGACCCAGTTTTTCGAGGGGCGTCCCATCCTCTCCCAGGAGGAGTTCGAATCGCTCCCCGAATCACGCCGGGCGGGTGTGGCGGTGCAGCCGGACAAGCTTCTCAGTGTGGACGGATTGCTCTACCTTCTCGGCGGGCGGATCCCCTGGGAGTTCTGGTTCCGTCCGGTTCTGACATGGCTTCTCATGTTTTTCCTCGTTTTCGGAGGAACCTTTGCGCTGGCGGTCCTGATGCGTCGCCAGTGGCTGGACCGCGAGCGTTTTCCCATGCCGCTGACCTACCCGCTGGTGGACTGGATCGGTCGTCCGGACACCCCGCGCCGGATGATTCCGGCGGTCGCGCGGAACGGGTTGTTCTGGATCGGATTTGCGGTGGCTGCCGTGTACGGTCTGGCGGCGATCAGCCATGCGTTCAATCCCGGTCTCCCCAATCCCCAACCGGTGATTTCCATGCGTTCCTATTTTTCAGGCGGTGACTGGGGGGATATGTGGAAGTTCAGTTTTCAGATTGTTCCGCTGGTGTTCGCGGTGGGGCTCTTGCTGGACCTGAACGTCTCCTTCAGCGTGGTTTTCGGGTTCCTGTTGTTCCGGTTCCAGCACTTCATCGGTGCCCAGACCGGGTGGGCCAGTGATTCGAAGTTCCCTTATCAGCCGAACCAATTCGCCGGAGCGGCTCTGGCCTACGGGTTGATGCTTCTGGTCCTCGCGCGGCGGCATTTCGCGTCTGCGGCGAAGATCGCGCTGAGGAGCGGGGCGGATCGACGCGAAGCGGCGGACGGCGACGACTCGGCGGACGACAAGCCCTTTGGCTACCGGTTCGGTTTCGTGCTTCTGGCTCTCTCGGCGATCGGGTTTCTGGCCTGGTGCGCATGGTTGGGCCTGGGGGTTACGGGGGCGTTGATCATCTACGTGATTCTCCTGTTGCTGGCTTTCGTCCTGATGCGTCTGCGGGCGGAATGCGGGGTTCCCTTCGCGATCATTGGCACCCCTGCATCGGCTTTGGTGCTGGTTCCGGTGGCCGGAGGGCTGGGTTTTCTGGGTGCCGATGCCTTCGGCATGAACCATGTCCTGGGAACGGTGGCTCTCGGTGCGACGGTTCTGGTGGTTGCGGGCTTGCAGGTGGAGCTGCTGGAGCTGGGTCGTTTGTACCGGATGCGGCGTTTCGACATTCCCGCGACCATGGCTTTGGCCGTGGCCGGGGGTCTCCTGGTCGGCGGGTGGTTTTTCCTTTCGGGCCATTACGCGGAGGGTGCCGAGAACGCGACCCACGCCACGCAGTACGGTTTAAGGGGAGAGAAATTCGGGGCAATGAGCGAAGAGGTCGTCGGCATGGCCCGTGCATCGACCGGTGTGGAAGACGCAGTGCCCGACAGGGCGGGGGAGTCGATTGCTTTCTTCTTCGGAGGCGGTGTGATGGTGGCACTCACCGTCCTTCGGCAGCTTTTTGCAGGGTTCTGGTTCCACCCGGTCGGCTTTCTGGTTGGTCCCTACGCGGATGCCCTGTGGGGCGGACTTCTAT
>CAYVUQ010000011.1:783-15026 GCA_964454915.1 uncultured Puniceicoccaceae bacterium | reverse complement strand
GCATGAAGCAGGAACCGCAACAGGTCGTAACCGGTGGAGGATTTGATGACCCGCTCGCCGACCCGCACCTTGCGGCCGTCGGGCAGCTCCCAGTTCATGCCCGGCACATTGTCGACGACCGCGCCGAAGCGGGCGGAGGCGGGCGCATAATCCATCACGGCGAAGTGCTCCCGCAGGGTGTGAGCCGGGTCGAGAGAAAGCGGAAAGCGCAGGCCGTGTGCGGCGGCCTGGCGATTGACCTCCACCAACCCCATGTCGGCGTCAAAAAGTCCGACCATGTCCACCGGATCGAGGAACGGTCGGAAGAGCCGAGTATCCGGATCGATGACGCTTGCCGTGCTCATGACAGTTTTCTTCCCGGGAAGACTTTCAAAGGATTGAGGCGGTTGCCGGGATTGAACGCCGCCGATACGGCGAGTTGCATCGCGGTGCCCGCTGGTCCGAAGTGTTCGGGCATGTAGCCCATCTTGTCGTTGCCGATGCCGTGCTCGCCGGAGAGGGTGCCCCCGACCGCGCTGACCTTTTGTAAAAGCGCTTTGCCGATTGTTTCCACCTTCTCCAGTTCACCGGGCTGCGATTCGTCGAAGAGGAAATCGGGGTGCAGGTTGCCGTCGCCCGCGTGCATGATCGTCACCACCGGCACGCCTGCCGCGTCGGCCTGTTCGTAGATGAAACGCAGGATCTCCTGCAAAGCGGACTTGGGAATGACGAAATCCTGGACTATAAAGCTGGGGCTCACCTGGCCGAGCAGGCCGCCCTGTGCTTTACGAGCCTTCCAGAGCGCCTGCCGATCCTCCAAGGTGTCGCTCCAGCGGGCATCTTCCGATCCGCAGTCGCGCAGCAAAGCAGCGACGGCCTCCACGCGCCCGTCCACCAGCTCCGGCGGCCCGTCGATCTCGGTCAGGATCATAAAGGAACCCTTGGGCAAGCCCACTCGCATGGGGCTGTTTTCGATCATGTCCACACAGCGCGGATCCATCAACTCAATGGCGGCCGGGCAGGCTGGATGACGCGAGAGGCGACGCACCGCTTCACTGGCACCCTCCACTGTGGGGAAGGTGGCGCGGAAGGTCCAGACCTTCTCCGAACGTGGGATCACCCGCAGCCAGAAACGGGTGAAGACGCCCAGCGTGCCCTCCGATCCGACGAAGAGCCGCTTCCAGTCGTCCCGCCATCGGCCGCGTCCGCCCGCCGGACCGCCGAAGCGCACCACGTTCCCGTCGGTCAAAATCGCTTCGACGCCGAGGACATAATTGCCCGTCACACCATAGCGGAAGCAATGGATGCCGCCCGCGTTCATCGCCACATTCCCGCCCAGGGTGCAAACCGGCCCGGTCGAGGGGTCGGGCGGGTAGTAGAGCCCGTGCGGCTCCAAAGCGGCCTCCAGGTGATTCAACACCACCCCGGATTCGACCACCGCGTAGCCCTCCTCGACGTTGATCTCCTCGATCTTCCTCAATTTGGACAGGTGGAGAATCACCCCGCCCGCCGCCGCCACCGGCCCGCCGGAGAGCGAGGTGCCGGCTCCGCGCACCGTGTAGGGCACCGCCGCATCGCGCAGCTCCGCCACCAGTGCGACCAACTCCTCCGCGCTTCCGGGAAGAACCACCGCCTCCGGGGTGAATCGTTTGAAACCCAGCGCGTCGGACTCATAGGCCGCCAACTGGGAGCGTTCCGTCAACAACCGCCCCGTCGGCACAAGCGACGCGAGGCGCTCGTGAAGGCTTTTACCGACCGGGGGGGAGACAGACATGGAGGCATACCCTAGTTTCTGATCAATCAAAAACAAGTGAAATCCTTTGCCAAAGCGGGATTTTTTGGGGTTGATGTTTACGAAGATGCCAAGCTCCCCTGATATTCCACTAAGTCCTCTGGTGACGAAGGTGACTACGGCGCTCCTGGATGATCTGCGCTCCAGCCGACCGGGGGCGCGGCTTCCCTCGGAGAACGCGGTCGCCGCCGGTCATGGCGTCAGCCGCACGACGGTGCGCGCGGCCTTCGAGTGTCTCCGCGGCGTCGGCCTGGTCGCGACTGACGATCGGGTGCGCCGTCTCGCCCGCCGGGTGTCCGCTACCGACTATCCACCCTCTTCGGAGGAAGCGATTCCCAAAGACCAGGCCGCCCGAAGACATCTGCTCGATGCGCTGGCCGACGGCAGCATCCGCCCCGGAGACACCATCGGAGAACGCGCCGTGGCCCGGGCGCTGGGCTGCTCCACCGCCCCGGTGCGGGAGGCCTTTCTCGTGCTCAGCGCGATGGGTTTATTCCGCAAAGACGACAGCCGCCAGTGGAAAGCCGCAGCGCTCGACGAACGCCAGGCCCGGGAGTTGACGGAACTGCGGCAGCTCCTGGAAGGACACGGATTGCGCAAGTTGCTGGACGCACCGCCTGCGGCGCGTCCGCTGGCGCGGCTGCGTGAGTTGCGCACAATCACCTCCGCGCTCGCCGATGCACCGGAACCCCGCTCCGAACGCATCATCGACACCGACATCGCCCTGCACCGCCTGATCCTGGAAGCCTCCGGCAACCGCCTCATCGTGGAGCGCAACCGCTTCATTTACGCTCTGATCGAGTTTCAACTCCGCAATCCTCGCTTCACCGTGGAACGCGGTCGGCTCGGTCTCCGCCAGCACCTCCGTATCATCGACGCGATCCTGGCCGCCGATCCCACCGCAGCCGGAGACGCCCTGCGACACCACCTCGACTCCGCCCTCGAAACGCTGCTGATGCTCCGGAGCGAAGAGGGCAGCTGAAGCAGCCCGACCTTGGGGGAACTGTGTGCTTTGGCGTATCTCAAACCACGGATTTCAGGGATAGGCACAGATGGGGGATTTGAGTTGGACCGTTAATTAACGTCAATTCACGTAAATTAACGGTTTAACTCATCCATTTAGGATCACGAGCGCTGGATGAAGATTCTGGAACAGATCGGCGGCGCATAGGGCTGGAACTAGCGCTCGAGAACAAGGAAAGCGGCGGTGCCGGGCGGAATCTGGAGGGTGGTTCCGAATGGGAAGGGGAGGGTTTCGGTGCGCAGCTCGGAGGCGGCGCGCAGCTCGGCGAGTCCGGCTTCGTCGAGGTTGGCGGGCTCGCCCATTTCCTGCCATTTCTCGAAGGGGCTGCCCTGTCCGGGAGCGATGCGGGTGAGGGTGGCCTGCGAAAACGCCTGCCCGGCAGGGTGAAGATCCACCGTCCACGGTTCATCGGGCTTGGCGTGTTCGACCTCGTTCCAAAGAGCCAGAGTGACGCGTCGCCCATCCGGGCTGGCGGCGGCGAGGCAGCCGTGGCGCGGGTTTTCCGGCAGACCCTCCACCGCAAGCGGCCCGGTTTCCAGATGATGCATCAGCTCGAAGGCGCGCGCCGAGGCCTTGGGAATGCCATCCACGGTGATCATGCCCATCTGTCCGGAGAAGGGTTCGAAGTGGAGATCCGGCTCCTCCCAGATGTCGGAGAGATTCCAGAAGAGCTGGCCGTCGGCATACTTTTCCAGAGCCGCGCACACGCCCATGACGTGGGCGGCGTTGTTGGCGCGGTCGCGTTGCTGCCAGGGCCAGCCCACGTTCAAATTCCATTCACTCCAGATCAGGGGAAGCCCCGGGTAGATCGCGTCGATTTCATCGCGCACGCCTTTGATCACCTGGGTGACGTGGTCGATGCCCTTGGCCCAACGGGGCGCTTTGATCTTTACCTCCCGAGCGGCGTTCTCGTATTCCGTGCCCTCGAAGCAATTGTCCGTGGCGTAATGGTGGGTGCCGACGAAATCGACCGGCATCCCGCGTTGCTTGCAGGCTTCCAGGAAGTCGCCGACCCATTCCGCCCTCGCGGTGGAGGGGCCGCCGACCCGCAGATCGGAGTCGATTCGCTTGATGCCCCGAGCCGCCTCCGCATACATCTTCAGATAATCTTCCTGAGTGCCGTGAAAAAACGCGGCGGGCCGCTGACTGCCGGTCTTTTCCGCTTCCTCGCCCGGCGCAGCTTCGACGGCATCGAAATTCGGCCCGAGGTTGGGCTCATTCCAAACCTCGAACCACCATTCGCGGACTCGCCGGATGCCGTATCGTTTGACGCCGTGGCAGGTGTTGAAGCCGAACTCCCAGACGCGCTTCTGCGTCGCGGCGGGGGCGGAGGTGGGATCGAAGGTGAGCGTGGATTTCATGGATTCTGGGTTGTGAATGATGGAGGTTTGGAAAGGTTCAGAAGGTGTTCCGGCGTCCTCTTCGGTCTTCGGTCGCGGGCCAGGCGAAGTTCCCGACCCAGCGGTCACCGATGCGCGAGCGCATCCGGGCGGCCAGTTCCCGGATCTCTTCGGAAACGCCGTCGCCGTGCAGCAGGTTGCGGGTTTCGCCGGGGTCTTCCGAGAGATGGTAGAGTTCCGGGGTGTCGTCCTCGTTGTGGATATACTTGTGGGTGCGGGTGCGCAGCACTTGAAACCCGCGGAAGTGACTGAAGCAATCCGGGCGGTGGGTGTCACTCTCGCCGCGCAGGACCGACGCGAAGCCGCGCTCCTGCTCGAACAAATGTTGCGTGGAGAAAGGGCACCCGGGCGGAGCCTTCGAGGGCGCGGGTCTTGCGGATGAAGTGGTGGTCGCCGAGCATCTCGCCGTGGTCGCTGGTGAAAATGACGACGGTGTTGCCCGGCAGACGGGCGAGGACGCGGGAGAGCTGGTCGTCGATGTGGTTGATGCAGCCGAAGTAGCCGGCCTGAAATTGACGCATGAGCGCGGGCGAAAGGGTGGTCTGCCAGGAAGCCACCGGCAGGCTAGGCTCGTAGTCCTTTTTCTCCGCCGGACCAATCCGCCGTGACGGGTTCGGGGAGGTCGGCATCGATGTAGCGGTCCCAGTAGATCTGCGGCGGGGTGCAGGGCTCGTGCGGGTGAAAGTAGGAGAGGTTGAGGAAGAATGGTGTGGTGGGATCGCGACGCTCAAGAAAATCAAGGGCGCGTTCGGATAGGCTGCATTCGAGGCCGCATCAGCGGCGCTGCAGCTCGATCACGCTGCCGCGGGTCGGCCAGTGGGCGGGATCCATGAGGGGCGGCGGCAGGCCGGGGTCGAAGGCGGGGTCGTTGGTCTCGCGCATCCATCGGTCGAGTTCGGCGGCGAGGCGGCTCTCGATGTCGGCGTATTCGCCGCGACCGGCCACGTTGATCTGTTCCCAGGGGTCGTGCCGGAGGTCGTAAAGTTCCACCCCGGGGCGCTCTCGGTTTTCCTGGGGGAGGGGTTCGCCGCCTTCGAAGCCTACCTTGACATCGGAGTTAAAGGTGTCGATCTCCTCGCGATACCAGGGTTGCGGTCGCGCCTGCGGACGGAAGTGCCGGATGTAAACGAAGTCCTTCGTGCGGATGGAACGCTGCGGGTCGTATTTGTCGGCGTATTCGGTTTCGTCGGGCATTTTTTCGCCATGGTAGTTGCGCTCGACGAAGATGTGCTCGTGGCGGCGGTAGTCCCGGCCGGCGATGAGGGGCCAGAAGCTGCGCCCGTTGACGTCGTCGGGGATGCGGTCGGCCGCGCCGGCGGCTTCGAGCAGGGTGGGGAAGTAGTCGATGTTGCCGATCAGGTGATCGACGGTGTATCCGGTGCGGCAGCCCTTGGGCGGACGCACGAGGAGGGCGATCTCGGTGCCGGGTTGATAGACGTGGCGTTTGCCGCGCTGGCAGCCGGTGCCGTGGTCGGTGGTGAAGACGACCAGGGTGTCGTCCCGCAGGCCGTGGGCTTCGATGGCCTCGAGGATGCGGCCGAAGTGGTGGTCCACATATTGCAGGGAGGCGTAGAAATTGGCCCAGCGGGCGCGGGTTTCGGGGGTGTCGGGCTCGGTCGGCGGCACCCAGCTCAGGGCGGGGTCAACGGGGTCGCCGTGGCGCTCGCGCAATTTGGGCGAACCGGTCAGGTGGCTGGCGTGGGTTTCGTTGGTGGCGAGGTTCAGGTAGAAGGGGCGGCTTTTGTCGCGGGTGCCGAAGAATTCGATGGCCTTGTCGGCGACGTTGCGGGCGTCGCAGTTCCAGTAGCCTTCGTCTTTGCCTGGCTGGCCGTCGATCTCGTAGCGCATTTCCCCGTAGAGGCGTTCGTGGCAGAAGCCGACGTGGGCGGTCTGGTAGCCGGCGTCGTTGAGGTGATCAACTAGGGTCTGCTTTTCGAGGGGGATCGGCCAGCCCATGCTGCCGAGCCCGAGGGAGCCGTTCACATGGCTGTATTGGCCGGTCATGGTGCAGACGCGCGAAGGGCCGCAGCAGGGAGCCGAGCAGAAGGCCTGGTTGAAGCGGATGCTTTCGGAGGCGAAGCGGTCGATATTGGGCGAAAAGGTGATCGGGCGACCGTAGCAGCCGAGAAAGCGGCCTGTGTCGTGGGTGACGAAGTGGATGATGTTCATAGGTTTCTTTTGGTTATCGGCGGGCTTCGAGAAGGGCGCAGGCGTGGGGGGGCAGGCGGAGGTCGCGGAGGGCGGCGGAATTGTTTTGGGTTTTCCCGGACCAGAGGTCGCGCCAGCCGACTTCGGGCAGGGCGGCGGCCTCGTCGGCCGACACGGGGGATTGTTCCGCTTCCATCCAGTTAAAGAGGCCGAGGAGGCGGCCTTTGGGGGACTCCTGCAGCACGATGCGGGGAAGATCGCCCTCCCAGGCGAGCACCCGGCCCGCCGCTCCGGAGAGGCGCGGGGCGATGGTCTTGAGGATTTCCAGTCCGGATTCGTTGAGCCATTTGATCCGGTCGGAAAGCACCACCATGCCGCCGCTGAGGGCGGTGATGGCGGCCCACATCCGAGCCTCATCCAGGGTGAAGGAGTCCGGGTATTTTGGTTTGGACTGGTTGATCTCTTCGGTTTGGAAGTCCGCCAGTTGTTCGGGGGTGCCGGTGTCGCGTCCGCGGACGACAAGGAAATCCGGATCGTTCAGCCAGATGCGCCCGTGGGCGTGCTGGTTGAGGAAGGCGTTGCGCCCACACTTCACGAGGCTTTTCCAAGTGATGGTGATGTCGGCGCTGACGCGGGAGGCGTCCATCAAGCCCGCGCCGGTTGCCCAGATGGAGCCGCAGCCAAGCCAGAAACTGTCCTCGCCGATGGCCGCGCGGATGGCGGTCATGCAGCGTCGGTGGCCGCGGTGGAGTCCGAGTCCCCGGTCGTGGAGGCCGAGGGTGCCGGAAAAGTCGGGTTCGGGGCGGTCAGGAGGTGCGCTGGGATCGTCGTTTTTACGGTTCAGCTTCCAAGTGTTGGCGAGGAAGTCGGTCTTGAAGTAGCGGTAGCCCCAGCCATAAAACTTGCGCCAGAGCTGGTAAATGTGGTCGGCCACCTCGGGGCGGGTGGGGTCGAGGTAGGCGCGGTCGCCCCAGGGGGAGCCGCAGCCGACAAGGGCAAAGGGTCGGAAGGGCGCGCCTTCATACTGGACGCAGTATTCGGGGTGTTCGTCATAGATGCGGCTGCCCGCTTCGGCGAAGAAAGGAGCCGCCCAGATGCCCGGGAGGAAGCCCGCCGCTCGGATCTCGCCGGCCAGCCAATCCATGCCCCGTCCGAATTTTTCGTTCGGTTCCCAGTCGCCAGTCAGTGCCTCCCAACCGTCATCGACGATGACGTAGCGCACAAGGTCGCGCAGCCAAGCATGTTTTTTCAGCTCCGCGAGGTTTTCGAGGATGTCGTCCTCGGTGACGGTGAGGCGGTAGTGATCCCAGGAGTTCCAGGCGGCGTGGGCCGAGCCAGCCGAGGGCGCAAGCCGGGCGACACGGAAGCTCGGCGGGCCGCCCAGGCAATCGACCGCATTACCACACAGACGAATGGCAAAGGGGTCGTTTTCAAAGGGCTCGCCCGGTTCCAGTTCGGCCTCGACGATGGTTTCGAGCGTGCATTCGCCCGCGATGGCGAAGCGGTGCAGCCATTGGGCGGGGAGTTTGACCGTCCAGGTCAGGGCGCGGTCCTCGTCGGAGGGATCGAAAATCGCCGTGCGCCAGTATTCGACCTTGTCCTCGGGCACGGTTTGGCCAACAGGATAGACCGAGCAACCACCCCAGACATCGTAGGGCAGGCTGCGGCGCACCAGGTTGTCCGCAGCGGGGAAGCCCTCCGCGCGGATGCTCTTCCAGCGGATGCCGGACAGGAAAAACGACGCGCGCTCCGCCGGAAGAATCCGGGAGCGGATCACTGCGAATCCCGCCTCCTCGACCACTTCGGCGATGAAGGTGAGCGCCTCGTGCCGTGCTTCGATGCGGAGTCCCTCGACGGTGGTCAGAGACGTCTCGTCGGCGAAGGGGTGCCAGCTTTGTTCGGTGCCCTTGGCGTCGCGCCAGCGGATTTCGGGTTGCAGATCCAGCAGGCGTTTCGCATCGGCGATGCGCAGGGTGGGTCTTTCGAAGGAGAAGGAGGTGGATGGCATAAAGGTTACGGATCAATCGTTGAAGGCGGTTTTACCGGGCTGGCTCCACTCGGCGGCGGTCAGGTAGCCGCAGTCGATGGTCAGGGTCGTGCCAGTGATGCCGGCGGAGTCTTCGCAGGAGAAATAGAGCAGCGATTTCGCCACATCCATCGGCGAGAGGGCGACCCCCATGGGCACGCGTTCGAGCCGTTTGCGGAGCGTGCCTTCTGGGTCGCCGGTGGCGTCCAGGTGCTCCCGTAGCATGGGGGTGTCCGTGATGCCGGGGCAGACCGCATTGCAGCGGATGCCGTCCACCGCGTAGTCGAGGGCGATGGACCGGCTCAGGCCGACGATGGCGTGCTTGCTGGTGGTGTAAACGGGCGTGCCCGCCTGCCCCACGAAACTGCTGATCGAGCCCACATTGACGACGTAGCCGCGCCCGGTCTTTTTGAGATGTGGGTAGGCGTATTTGAAGGCGTAGAACATGCTCTTCACATTGACGTCCATGACCCGGTCCCACTGCTCCGAAGTGTATTCATGGAGTTGGCGGACATCGACCATGCCGGAGTTGTTGACGAGGATATGAAGCCCTCCGAAGGCCTCGACCGTTTGCTCGATGGAGGCGCACACGGCGTCCTCGTCGGCGACATCACAGGCCAGGGCGATCGCCCGTCCGCCCCGTTCACGGATGCTATCGGCGGTGGCCTCGCTCTTCTCGAGGCGGCGTCCGATCAGGGCGACGGCGGCTCCTTCGGAGGCGAAAAGGTGGGCGGCGGCCTCGCCGATGCTCGACAATCTCTTTCAAGTCGAGATGTCCGTGCTCGGCATCGATGATCACCCAATCCAGGCCCAGGGAAACCGCGATTTCCGTGATGGAAGGGGCTTCCAGGGAGACCCAAAGGCCGTAAGTAGGCGCTTGCGCGGCGAATTTAGAGCGGAGACGTTTAAGAGCCAGTGCATTCATAAAACAGCAAATTTTTTGACGGGTCGCACTTTTCAATGCAACGGAATACGTGATTAAATTCTTCGGCGCGAGGTCAGGCGCGTTCTCAATACAGAACCACGCGCCTGCGCCGATGCATTCAGACCCGCTCTTTGAGGAAGTTGTGGAACTGGATGGTTACGCGTGTTGCGGATTTTATTCGGCCCACGTGGTCGAGGGAGTCCAGCCGTGGCGGCGGAGGAAGCGGCTGAGGGTTTCGATGTTGGAGCGGTAAACCTCCGGTTGCCAATGGGCGGAACCCATCATTGATCCGTGTGGCATGGAGGCGTGCAGGTGGGCGTCCCAGAGGGCGCCCGGAAAAAGGTAGAATGGCAACTCCACGCCGTCCGCCGTGCGGTAGCTGTGGACCTCGGCCTCGGGCATCAGGGCGGCCCATTGCCCAAGAGTGTCTGCTTGCTTGAGGGCCTCCCGGGTGGACGCAACGAGTTCTACGAACTCGATGCTCACGGCATGGACCGGGCTTACCGCCAGGCAGAGCAGGGGGAGAATCGGGAGTAAGGACCGAGGGTTTTACGGGGATTATTTGTTCGAATTAATCCCCTCGGGTTTTGAGCCAGTTGGCAAGAATGAGGAAGCCGCTGGAGCCCCATGTGTAGGCTTTGTCGCAGAGGGGATCGCCGTTGAGCGGGTCGTAGTTCTCGGCGAAAGTCAGGGTCTTTTTCGCCATTTCGCAGTAGCGGCGGGCGATTTCGCGAGCCTGTTCGGCGTAGCCGCCGCGCCAGAGGCCGTCGATGAGCAGGACAGTGGAGGAGGGCCAGATGGCGCCGTGCCAGTAGCCGCTGTAGAGGTATTTCGGACTCTCCGGTGCCTCCGTGGCGGGGCCGTATTCGGTGACGAAGGGGCCGTCGGGGCGGAGGAATTCGGCCACCCGGTCGCGGTAGGGCTGCGGCAGGTGCTCGCCCATGACGATAATCATGTGGTTGAGCAGGCTGTTGCCGGTCTCTTCGCGCTTGCCGCTGAAGGCCTGGAAGGCGCGGAACTGCCCGGCTTCCTCGTCCCAGAGACGCTCGATCGTGAGGGCGACGTGGCGGTCGCGCCGTTCGCGCCAGACGGCGGCCTCGGCGTCGAGTCCGAGGCGGTCGGCCATGCGGGCGAGTTGCTCCATCTGGGTGACGAGGTGGCCCTGAAGGTCGGGGGCGCAGTTGGGGAAGCCGACATCGAAAGCGGTGGAGTTGTCCCAGCCGGAGTCGTTGCCGTGGCGGTATTCGGGAAGGCCGTCGCCGTCAGCGTCGCGGGTCTCGAACCACCACTCGGTCCAGCGGCAAAGCTTGGGATAAAAGTCACGCAGGCGCTCCTCGTCGAGGAGGCCGGGATTGGCATGCTCCATGAGATTGAGCGCCCAGCCGTGGATGGGCGGTTTGCAGAAATTCCAGCCGCAGACTTCCGCGTTGACGCCGTCGGGCAGGCAGCCGCCGGGCTCCTGCAAGTGGAAGTGGACGTTTAGCTGATCCCAGGCCGTATCGGGATTGCGGGGGGCATAGGCGATGGCGTTGAAGCAGTGGTCCCAGCTCCAGCAACTCGTCATCCAGTTGCGGCTCATCAGGGTGGTGGGCTTTTTGAGGGCGCCGCCTTCGACCGTTTCGGTTTCGTAGCCGTGGAGTTTTTCGCGGGTGGCGGCCTGGATGAGGATGGCTGTCGAATCGGCGAGGGGGCGTCCGTCGAGGGACACGGCGACGAGGGTGCCGTATTCGTTGGCGGACTCAATGATCAGGTCACTCGTCGTGTTCCTGCCCGCCGCCTGCAGGAAGCCGCCCGCTCCCTGGCTGGTCGGGGTGTCGACCTGGACGAAGCCTTTGCCGTAGTTCCAGATCAACTGGCCGTTGGTGTTGCGGATGACACCCTCCTCGTCGTCGATCAACGCGTCGAGAATGCCCGCGCGTCCGTCTTCGAGACTGTCGCCGGGGCGCTCCGTCTGCCAGTGGGCGAAGGCTTTTAAGTCGATTTTTCGGGAGACAATACCCCGAGATTAGTTCGAAGGCTTGCCCTGACACCGAAAATGTTCAACGTCCTTTGCGGTCCAGGGTAGGGTTGGCATAAAAAAATTTTGTCGGTCCAGCTCTGCCAAGTTGGTCGGGCACCAACCTGAATTTTTTAATGTCCAGCATACCTAACTTTATTAGCTTCCTCGTCATGACCGCAGCCACTGTTCCCACTCTTTCCGCCGAGTATCCGCCCGTGCCGGAATACTCCGGCGACACATCCGGCTGGGGCGCGCACATCCAACGCACCATGGGGCTGCTGGAAGACAGCACGGCGGAAGCGCCCAATACCGTGCGCATCCTCTTCTACGGGCAGTCCATCATGGGCGGGCAGTGGCACGAAATCGTCGAAAAGTGGCTCCGCGAACGCTACCCAAGCGCACGTCTCGAGATCGAGAACCGCGCCCTCGGCGGGTTTTCCGCCGCCTACCTGTATCGGACCGCCCACCACGATCTTTATCCCTTCTATCCGGATATGGTGATCTTCCATGTTTACGGCGACCACAACCGCTATGAAGAGATCATCCACGACATCCGCCAGCGCACCACCGCCGAGGTCATGATTCTCACCGATCACTGGAACGCGGACCGTTGGAAGGAGGGCGAGCTGGAGATGAACGACTGGGACCGATTCTACGACCGGGTGGTGCTGCCGCGGGTGGCCGGGAAATACGAGGCCGAGCTGGTGGATGTGCGGAATCCCTGGACCCAATACCTGCGCGCGCACAATCTTAAACCGGCCGACCTGCTCCAGGACAACGTCCACCTGAATGAGCATGGCAAATGGCTCATGGCCCAGCTCACCATGCGGCAGATGCTCCACCGGCCGGAACTCATGACCGGGCGCAGCCGGAATCTGGTGCGCGACATTCCGATCGGCGGCGAGGTTCGGTTTGAAGACGGGCGGTTGCTTCTCCCGTTCACCGGCAACCGTGTGTCCCTGGTCAGCGACTCCGCCGGGATCGGGGCGGTCGAGGTGCGGATCGATGGACAGAAGCCTTCGGAGCTTCCCGAGAGTTATTTCTTCACCCGTCCCAGCGGCGTGGTCCCGCCGGAGAGCTGGCCGCCACTGTATCGCATCCGGAACAACAGCCCCCTGGTGGATGAGCATTGGACGCTTGAACTACTGGAGGTGGACGACGAGTGGGAGGACATCCGCTTCCGCGTCGTCGGCAGTGTGACCGGACCGGACGGGGAGGGCCGGAGCGGTGCGACCTTCGTTTCCGAAAGTGGACGGGTGGTCATTGAAGCCGAAGACTGGGTCCTGCCCAACGCGAAAAAGCACCAGAAGCGGTTTCCGGGACAGCCCCTGGAACCCGGCATGAAGATCCACTGGAGGGCGCGGGTCCACGGGGAGGACGTTTACGTGCAGCCCTCCTCCCTCGGCCAACGCACCGTGACTCCCGTCTTCCAGGGTGGCTTCAGCGAAGACCGCGAGCTGGAACTCCGGGCCGACGGCCGGGTCGCTCACATCCGCGCCATCCGCATCCACACGCCCCCCATCGGCCCCGGCAAATTCGAGCCCATGGGACTCCGGCCCGGCGACAGCGCCGAACTCGACGAGACCTCCGTCAGCGAACCCACGCCGGACGCCTGACTCCTCTGACCGATCCCGACATGAACATCCTCTACCGGGAAAGTCACGACGCCAGCCGCTAACTCCGAACTAACTCACTCCGGACGGCAGACTTCGAGGGGCATGGCGTCGATGAAGTGGTCTTCGAAACTGTCGATCTGATTGAGTTCGAGGGCGCGGCATTGGCGGCGGAGTGGCTCGAGGTCGGATTCAAGGTCGGTTTGGAGTAAGAGCGAGGCACCGGCGAGGGAGCTGTTGCCGATGACGCGGATGCGCTCGCGGGGCACGTCGGGCAGGAGCCCGACGGCGAGGGCGTGGCCGGGGTTGAGGTGGTAGCCGAATCCGCCGGCCACATAGACCGATTCGAGGTCCGCCGACCCGATGTCGGCTTGCTCCATCAGGGCGTGGGCACCGCCGAGAATTGCGGCCTTGGCCTGCATGAGTTCGGCGATGTCGGCTTCGGTGATGAAAACCTCGGGGCCGACTTCGACGGCGGGCGAGGCCTCGCCGTCGATGTCGCGGTTGCCCACCAGGGGGTGGCCGCGCTCGAACCGTCCCATCCGGCCCAGCAGGCCGATGCCGCGGGCCTCGGCCATGAAATCGATGTAGGCGGAACCGGCCAGACCGGGGACGGGGCGGGCTGTCTCTCCGCCGATCCGGATGCCCCGCCAGCGACCCTCCTCCATGCGGAGTGCTCCGATCACTCCGGGGGCGGCCGGGCGTCCGCAGTTCAGGCGTCCGCCCTCGAAAGCGGGCCGGGCGGCGGTCGCGGTCCTCCCAATCCCCGGCGAGCAGCCGGTGCAGGAAATCCGGATCACAGGCCGGTTCGCGATGCCGCCAGCCCAGGTGGCGGGCGCAGTCGCGGCAGTAGCCGCGGGCCTCCGGCGCGTCGATGACGGAGACGTAGGCCGCGCAATCGTGGTGGGCGAACATCCCGTGGTCGGCTTCGACGAGGTCGTCGATCATTTCCGGGTCGTCGGCGAAGCGCTCGGCGTAGAGGCCGCGCAGGTAGGCCTCCCGGTCGGGGCCGGGGACGCGGCGATCCCGCACCCATCCGGGCGAGTAGAAGTAGGTGCCCGGGTCTGCGCGGAGGAGGGCGTCGTGCCGTTCGACCCCGCCAAGCAGGATCGAGATGCAGTCGTGAGCCCGGGGGAGGATCAGCGGCACGCGACCCGCGCGGACGCCGAGCAATCCATTGCCGCAGCGCCCGTAGGCGAGGGCGATCGCCTCCACCGGCGCCTCGGTGGCGACCTCGGTTTCCTCGATGGTCGCCTGCAGACGGGCGCGCAGGATGTCCGGCTGGTCGTGGAGGCCCATTTCGAGAAAACGGCAGCTCGACCACGGCGGGTGGCCGC
>CAYVUQ010000011.1:0-773 GCA_964454915.1 uncultured Puniceicoccaceae bacterium | reverse complement strand
CTGGAAAACATCGCAGGCGATCAGGGCATAGGTGGGCGGGTTCATAGAGGTGCCTTGGAGCCTGCTTGGGGGAAGCCCGAATTTCAAATAAACAATGAAAATTCGCTATCTGAATCCGAAGTTTAAGGAACAACTCGTGTGAGACATGCCCTGCCCTTGCCGGTAAAAAACCGCCGAAACAGTCCGTGAGGTTACGGCAAATCTGCAGCATCAAAGACTCCGAATACTGGCAGCCGATTTTCCTCCCTCAAATATTCAATAGCCTGCTGCTGCTGACGGTTCATCCACCCAGCCATAGCAGTCAGAAAAAGTAGACCTTGCGGTTTCAAGCCGGGGTCGTTAAATATTCACAAGTAATTGTCAAGCAGGGGCGAATCGTAAAATCGTACCCTCCTGCCAAAAAAGGAATCCTCTTTAATTTCCTTGACAATCGGCATCGGTTTCGCCATTTTGCGCCTCATAATGGAATACTTGGATCGTTTTTTGAAGCCCCCTGAAGACCATTTCTTTCTGCTGGGACCGCGCGGAACAGGAAAAACCTCCTGGACGCAGCACCATTTCCCCCAAGCACTCAGGATCGACCTGCTCGATCCGGCGATACATCGGGAATTGGCGGCGCGTCCGGAAAGACTCACCGAACTGGCCAGGGGAAATTTGTCCCGCAAACAGATCGTGCTGGATGAGGTCCAGAAACTTCCCGAGTTGCTGGAAGTCGTTCACTCATGGATCGAACAAAAGACGGGCCAACAGTTTGTTCTCACCGGCTCCAGTGC
>CAYVUQ010000010.1:0-16110 GCA_964454915.1 uncultured Puniceicoccaceae bacterium | reverse complement strand
GAGTCCGGGAACCTGGAGCCTCTCTTCCAGTGGCATTTTCGAGAGTTCCTCGCGAAGACCTGTGATTTCTTTCAACGGGATTTCGTTGCCACGTTCCGCAAACGATATGCCTTCCCTGGCGGCGAGGATAAGGCGGGTGACGGTGAAGGCTCCCCCGGTACCCCAGTGGGTCCGGTTCGGTTCGGGCTCTGGAGGGCGAAGATTCTTTTCGAATACAGATTCGCAATAGCGGGTGATTCTCTGGTCGGTGTCCTCTTCCCACGGGAGGTGGGCCTCGGGGACGAACCTTTGCAAAAGGCGGACTGCTCCGAGGTCGAGACTGACGATTCCGGCAATCCCGATTTTCCCGTGGTGTATCCACTCAAGGCTTCCTCCGCCAAGATCGGATACAGTGTAGTCGGAGTCGGGGGAGAGCCCGGGTTCTTGAGCGATCCCGCGGGCGATGCCCCGTGCCTCCTCTTCTCCGCTGAGGACGGTGACCGGGAGGTGGCATCGCCGGCGTACCATTTCGAGGAAAGCCTGTCGGTTGACTGCGTCGCGCACAGCACTGGTGGCGATGATGTCGATGGCGGCGGGGTGGAGGGTGCGGGCCGTTTCAAGAAGGTTGAGGATGGCATGGGTGGCCTTCTCCATGGACGGGACCTGGAGAGTCGGTTGATCGGTCTGCATTCCCTCGCTGATCCGCACTTCACGGGTCTGGTCGAGAAGAATTCGAATGCCGACCGGGGTCCGCTCACCGACGAGGACCTTGATGGTGTTGCTACCAATGTCGATGACAGCGGCCCGGGTGCCCACGGTGCGGTTCACAGATCGAAGCCCTCCGGGGCGATCAATACGACATATTCGCCTTTTCGCGCGGACGATTCCACGAAGTCACGGACTTCTCCGGCTTGCCCGGTGAAGCTGCTTTCGAATCTCTTGGTGATTTCCCGAGCAACTCCGACGACGCGGGTGGTTCCGAGGATGTCCACGATTTCGTCCATAAGTTTGCCGATGCGATGGACGGATTCGTAGAGGACGATGGTCGAGGGAAACGTGAGATGTTCCTGGAGAAATCTGCGCCTTGCGCTGCTCTTCGGGGGCAGGAAGCCTACGAAGAAGAAGCGGTCGGAAGGAATGCCCGAGGCGGAAAGAGCAGCGATGGCCGCACAAGCTCCCGGAATCGGAACGACCTGGATGCCCTCGCGGCGACAAGCGCGGACGATGCGGAAACCGGGGTCGCTGATGGCAGGTGTTCCGGCGTCGGAGACGAGAGCGATGCTCTTGCCTTCGTGCAGTTGCTCAAGAAGGGCCGTGGCGCGGGAGGTTTCGTTTTCGTCCCGGTAGGAGAGCAATGGACGGTGGTTTATCTCCAAGTGTTTCAGCAGCATCCCCGTCACGCGGGTATCCTCGCAGGCGATCAAGTCGGCTGCTGAGAGGACATCTCTGGAGCGTTGGCCGATGTCGCCGAGGTTGCCGATAGGGGTAGCTACGACATGAAGCGTTCCGCGGGGTTGTTTGGGCATGACCTTTTCGCGGATGCTCGATCAATGGCCCGTTTGGAAAGCGTTTGCTAAGGGGGGGCCTGGCGGAAGGGAAGGGTCTAGTACCCGCCCCCCATGCCGGGACTCATGCCGGGCAGCCCGCCTTCCCAGGAAGCGGGTCGCGACCAAGGGATCGTCGAGTCGTCTTCCGATTTAGCGGCGCAGCCGGATAGAAAACCGAGGAGGGACAGGGAGGCCAACAGGACCAGAAAAGCGGTACGCCGTGGAGCCTCGTTGCTGTTCATCGACGGTAAGAGTAGGCGGAACCCGACTGGAGTGCTTCTGCGAATGCGGAAGACGGCAGAATCTCGGCCACGAGATAATCGGGATAGACCTGGCGGAGCCGAAGCTCGGCGATCGGGGACCCGTCGCGGTCCACGCTAAGGGTGGTCACGCCGACGAACTCGTCGCTGGCCGAGGGGGTGAGAACGACCATTCCCCGGTCGAGGTTGATAGACTTCACCCGCACCCAGTTCGGAGGCAGGCTTTCGTCTCCGCCGTTGGCAGTGGCGAGGGCTGCACCTATCGGATTATTGGAGAGGCGGGTGATCTCTTTACGGGCGGCTTCGAGCTGGCTACGCAGGCGGGCGATCTCTTCGGCGGAGTCGGCCTGGGCGGAGTCGCCACCCTCGGAATCGGAGTCGGCGACAGAGCCGGTGCTGCTCATTTCCTCCAGTTGCTGCACTCGGCGGGCCAAAGCGCGTTTTTCCTCCTCGGTGGATTCCACTTTCTGGCTCAGCTCGAATTTCTCCTTGTTCACCCGGATGAGGTCGTTCCGCACGGTCTTGAGCTCCTCGGTCAGCCGCTCGGAAACCTGTTTGGCCGACGCCATTTCCTCTTTGGTATCTTCGAGATCCCGCTGGGTGTTCCTCAATTTCTGATTCGTCGAGCGGAGCTGGTCCTCGGCTGTGGTGAGCTTCCCTTTCGCATCGGTGAGATCCCGCTCGAGTGTTGCCACATCCGCTTTGGATTCGCGCAATTCGCTCTGCGTCTGCTTGAGATCGTTCATGCCCTTGGTGATCACCTTGGAGAGCGGCTGGTCGGGAACATTCAATTCCGTGGCGGCACTCTTGTAGGCATCGTTGATGGCGGCGATTTCGTCCTTGTTCAGGAACCAGACAACGCCGAGGGCCACGATGACCAGCAGGGTGACAATGCGGAGGATAAGGGATAGTATCTTCATCAGGGGAGGTTTTGGGATCAGTTCAATTTTGCAGGAAATCAAAATTTGTCGGGCCTGTCAACGAATCAAGTAGTCCGAAAGGTGCTATCGGCGGGGGTTCCTCCTCGCGGGTCGTGTTCGATGGACGGACGGTTCACGGCGAGCTGTTCGAGGATTTTGAAAATCCACTCTTCCCGACCGGCCATCCCCAGTTCGTCGGCGAGGTCGGCGACGGTCTTCCAGACTCCCGGCATGGCGGAGAGCCTTTCCGTGAGCCGCTGCTGGACTTCGAGGACGGCGGCTGCCGCTTTCTTTCCCGCTTCGACTCCCGGTTGGTGGTAGGCGTTGATCCCGACCAGCGAAGCATAGAATCCGACGGCTCTCTCAAAGAGGGCGATCAGCATACCGACGCTGGCGGGCGAGACTTCGCCGATGGTCAGCGAGAGCGACGCACGGTCGTTTTCGGAGAGGGCTTCGCGGGTGCCGAGATAGAAGCCGTGGAGAAAATCGCCGGTCGTGACGCCTTCTTCGACCTCTATCGAACGGTTCCCGGTGCGTGCCCGGAGAACCTGAATGAACACGGCGAAAAAGTTCGGAACGCCCTCGCGGAGCTGCTGGACGTAGGCGTGCTGGTCGGTTGAACCCTTGTTGCCATAGACGGCGATGCCCTGGTGGACCACGTTCCCCTTGAGGTCTTTCTCTTTGCCGAGAGACTCCATGACCAGTTGTTGCAGGTATTTGGAGAACAGGCCCAGGCGGTCCTTGTAGGGCAGGACGACCATATCTTTTTCCCCTTTGCCGTTGGTTTCGTGCAGCCACATGAGGGCGAGAAGTGCCGCGGGGTTGCGGAGGGTTTCCTTGTTGCGGGTGGCCTCGTCCATGCGGGCCGCGCCTTCGAGGAGGCCGTCGATATCGAGTCCCTGCAAGGCGGCCGGAAGCAGGCCCACGGGGCCGGTTTCGCTGGTGCGCCCTCCGACCCAGTCCCACATGGGAAACCGGGCGAGCCAGCCCTCGGACTCCGCGTGTGCATCGAGTTTGCTGCCTTCGCCGGTGACCGCTACCGCATGATCGGAGAAGGACAGTCCCGCCGACCGCCAGGCCTCTTCGGCCTCGAGCATGCCGTTGCGGGTCTCCGGGGTGCCGCCCGATTTGGAGATGACCACGGCGAGGGTGCGGTCCAACCGGTCACCGAGTGCGGCGAGGGTGCGGTCGATGCCGTCGGGGTCGGTGTTGTCGAAAAACCAGGGTTCCAGGAGGTCGTTGTCTTCGCTTCCGAGTGCCTGCGCGACGAACTGGGGTCCGAGTGCCGAGCCGCCGATACCGATCACCAGGAGGTTTTCGAAGGCACCGCCGGAACCCTTGATTTTTCCGGAATGGATGTCCCTGGCGAATGCTTTGATGCGGGCGACCGTTTCACGAATCGCGTCGCCGGTCGCCGGATCGGGGGCCAGGCCGGGGTTGCGCAGCCAGTAGTGGCCCACCTGGCGGTTTTCGTCGGGATTGGCAATCGCTCCGGCCTCGAGTTCCTCCATCGCTTTGAAGGCTTCCTGTATCTCCGGTTCGCGCAGGGAGAGGAAGTCGTCGTCGAAGGGGACGCGGCTGATGTCGATTGAAAAATCCAGATCGGGCAGGCGCAGGTGGTATTGGTTGAGTCGGTTCCAGTTCATGATGGTGGGTGGCGAGCGGATCGTTCGCGTAGCGGGGGGCTACTGGTTCTCCGGATAGAGGTCGGCGTCGGTCACCGCGCCGAGGGAGGCGGGGGACACCAGGCGCGCGTATTTGGCGAGGGTGCCGCGTGTTTCCGCCGGGGGAGGGGGTGTCCATTGGCGGCGGCGTTCGGCGATCTCTTCCTTGGGAATCTCCAGGCGTATCTCGTCTGCCTCGGCGTCGATGGTGATCGGGTCGCCGTCGCGGACGAGGGCGATCAGGCCCCCGGTGGCGGCTTCGGGCGTGATATGGCCGACGACGAAGCCGTGACTTCCGCCCGAGAAGCGACCGTCGGTGATCAGGGCGACTTCTTTGCCGAGGCCCTTGCCCATGACCGCCGAGGTCGGGGCGAGCATCTCGCGCATCCCGGGTCCGCCGACCGGCCCTTCGTACCGGACCACGATCACATGGCCCGCCTGGACGCTCCCGGAGAGAATTCCTTTGAGCGCGTCTTCTTCCGACTCGTACACGATGGCCTTTCCGGAGAACTTCAGGCCTTCCTTGCCGGAAATCTTGGCAACGGCTCCTTCTTCCGCGAGGTTGCCCCGCAGGATGCGCAGGTGGCTTTCCTTTTTGATCGGGTTGTCAATCGGACGGACGATGTCCTGGTCTTCTGGATACAGACCAACCCCTTCGAGGTTCTCGGCGAGGGTTTTGCCGGTGACGGTCATGCAATCACCGTGGAGCAGGCCCGCGTCGAGGAGCATCTTCAGGAGAGGGGTCAGGCCGCCCATCCGGGAGAAGTGCGACATGTTGTATTTGCCGCTCGGCTTGAGGTCGCAGAGGACGGGCGTGCGCTTGCCGATTTCGGTGAAATCGTCGATGGAAAGGGGAATGCCGATCGTGTTGGCGATGGCGAGGAGGTGAAGCACGGCGTTGGTGGAACCGCCTAGGGCGATGGTGACGGTGATGGCGTTTTCAAACGCCTTGCGCGTCATGATGTCCCTGGGGCGGATGTCCGCTTCGAGCAGTTTCAGGACAGCCTCGCCGGCCTTGCGGCAGTCTTCGCGCTTGTCGTTGCTGATGGCGAGCTGGGCGGAGCTGTTGGGCAGGCTCATCCCCATTGCTTCGATGGCGGAGGCCATTGTGTTGGCGGTGTACATCCCGCCGCAGGAGCCGGGGCCGGGAATCGCGCAGGACTCGATTTCCTTGAGATCCTTATCGTCGATCGTTTGAGCGGCGTGCTGGCCGACGGCTTCGAAGACCGAGACGATGTCCACCGGTCTTTCGCGGTGGATGCCCGGGAGGATGCTCCCTCCGTAAACGAAGACGGCAGGGCGGTTCAGGCGTGCGATGGCCATCATGCATCCCGGCATGTTTTTGTCGCAACCGCCGATGGCGACGAGACCGTCGAAGCCTTCGCCGGCGGTGACCGTTTCGATCGAATCGGCGATCACCTCCCGGGAGACGAGGGAGTAGCGCATTCCCTTCGTGCCCATCGAAATCCCGTCGGATACGGTGATGGTTCCGAAGATGATGGATTTGCCCCCGGCGGCATCGGCTCCCGCGCCGCTTTCCCGGGCGAGCTCGTCGATGTGCATGTTGCACGGGGTGACCATGCTCCAGGTGGAGGCGATTCCGACGATGGGCTTTTTGAAATCCTCGTCTCCGAAGCCTACTGCGCGGAGCATCGAGCGATTCGGAGCGCGGTCGTCCCCATCGACGACTTTTGAGGAGTATTCCCGGGTGTTTGGTTTTGCGGACATAAGCGGGGGTGATCTTGCGGGGGACGGACTGGCGCGGCAAGGCTTAACCGGTGTTTCCGCCTTCCGGCGTTCGAGAAATGTGTTTGTCGCAGCGGCCCTTCCCGTCTAGCGAAGGGTGTTTTCCATGTCCGCCGACTTACAGAAAATGATCGAGGCCCTTCTATTCTCGACATCCGAGCCGCTGCCCCTCCGCGATCTGCAGCGGGTCCTGGCCGAGGCCCACGAGCAATCGCTCGCGGACGCCGAGGCCGCCGGAGAGGACGAAGATGAGACCGGCGAGGCGACGGTTCCGCCGCCGCCGGGGACTTCGCGCTTGCGGGAAATCCTGCGGGAAATGCGGGACCGATGGCGGTCGGACGGGACCGTTTACGACCTGGCGGAGGTGCCGGGGGGCTTCCGTATGGTGGTGCGACCCGCCTATGCAGATGCGGTGCGGCTCCTGCGCAAGGAACCGCGCCCGGCACGCCTGAGCCTGGCCGCGCTCGAGACCCTGGCGATCATTGCCTACCGCCAGCCGGTCACCCGTTCGGAGATGGAGTGCATCCGCGGTGTTTCGGTGGACAGCGCGTTGTCCCGGCTCATGGAGCACGGTCTGGCCGAGGCGGTGGGGCGCGCCGATCTTCCCGGGCGACCTACAGTGTACGGAACCACTCCGAAATTCCTCGAGTATTGCGGGATCAGATCCGTCGAGGAACTGCCCTCGTCCGATGTGTTGACGCCGTCGCGCCTGGATTCCTGGCTGGAGGAAGGAACCACAGAGGAGGTTCCCGGTGCGGAGGAGATGGGCCTTCCCGAGGCGGAGGAGCCCGACGAGGACCCGGCAGGAACGGTCGGGGAACCGGCGGAGGAGGTCTCCCGATGAGCGGATCGCCCTCGCTCGCCGAATTGCGCGCCCGGATCGACGAGATCGACCGCCGGTTGGTCGCCGGATTGGACGAGCGCGTGAGAATCGCTTCGGAGATCGGTGCCGCCAAGGCCAGGGAGGAGTGCCCGGTTTTCGATCCCTCCCGCGAGGCGGATGTTCTGGAGAGGGTGGAAGCCTTTGGTGACGGATCGTTTCCCGCCGCAGGACTGCGGCGGATTTTCCGGGAGGTGATGTCGGCTTCACTTTCGAAGCAGAAACCCCTGGTGATCGGTTTTCTCGGCCCCGAGTCCACGTTCACGCACCAGGCGGCGCGGGAAAGTTTCGGCTCCAGTGCGTCTTTCCGCGCCTTCCGCACGATTGCCGGGGTATTCCAGGCGGTGGAGCGCGGGAGCGTCGATTTCGGGGTGGTTCCGGTGGAGAATTCGATCCAGGGCTCGGTGTTCGAGACCCTCGACGCGATGGTCGAGTCCGATCTGCGGATCGTGGCCGAGCGTCGGATGCGGATCGACCACTGCCTGATTTCACGTTCGCCCCTGGCGGACATCCGCAAGGTTTATTCCAAGGACCAGGCTCTCGGCCAATGCCGGAACTGGCTTGCGCGGAATCTGCCGTCGGCCGATCTGGTGGAGGCGGCGAGCACGGCCCGGGCGGTGGAGATCGCCGCCACCGAAGAAGGTGCCGCGGCCGTGGCAGGCTTGCTCGCTGCGGAACGCTTCGGTGTGCCCGTTCTTGAAAAAGGGATACAGGACCACAGGGGCAACCACACCCGGTTTGTGGTTCTCGGTCGCCCCGAATGCGCTCCCGAAGTGCCCGAGGGCAGGGCGCGCACGGCTCTCGCGTTTTCCCTGCCGGACGCCCCGGGCGCGTTGCAGTCCGCCCTCGGCCCCTTCGCCGAACGGGGAATCAATCTCAGCCGCATCGAGTCCAGGCCGAGCCGCAGAAAGGCCTGGGATTATCTCTTCTTCATCGAGTTCGCGGGCAACGGGGACAGCCCGGGCGTCCGCGAGGCTCTTGCGGCCTTGCGTGCGCACTGCCCGTTTGTGAAGGAACTCGGGAGTTTTCCCGTAGCAGACGAACTTGACTGATCCGCCGACCGGGCGAACAGTCCCTCTTTTCCTACGTTACGACGCCCAGCAAACAGTCATGGCCATTTTTCCGAGCCGCCGCCTATCGAGAAAACCGATCGCCAAGCGCTGCGATGACGACTCCGTCACCAAACTCCGCCTGAAGTACGCTCCCTATTACTACACGTTCGACCGCCAGGAGGGCACGCGTGTGTGGCGCGAGGGCAAGGACTACATCATGCTTTCGAGCAACGATTACCTCGGCCTGGGTTCGCATCCGAAAGTGATCGAGGCGGGGCGCAAGGCATTGGAAAAGTGGGGGAGCGGCACGACCGGCGCACGTCTTGCCAACGGAAGCCGTTCCTATCACACGGAGCTGGAGGAGGAGCTGGCGGATTTTGTTGGCAAGGAGGCCTGCCATGTCCATGCGGCGGGTTATCTCTCGTGTATGTCGGCCGTGGCATCCTTTGCGGAGCGCGGCGATCTGATCGTGGTGGACAAGAATGTGCATTCGTCCCTCTGGTCGGGCATCCATCTCAGCGGTGCCTCCTCCGAGCGGTTTTTGCACAACAACCCGGAGGACCTCCGGGATGTCCTTGCCCACGAGGACCCCGACCGTGCGAAGATGCTTCTGTTTGAGGGCGTTTATTCCATGGAGGGTCACATCGCCCGGATGCCGGATCTGATGGAAGTCGCCCGCGAGCACGCACTCTTCGCGGTGATGGACGACGCCCATGGCTTTGGGGTGATGGGTCCCGGCGGGCGCGGCACAGCGGCGCATTTTGGTCTGGAGGGGGAGACGGATGTGATCGCGGGCAGTTTTTCCAAGGCTTTGTCCAGCACGGGTGGTTTTGTGGCCTCCTCGCGTTCCCTGATCGATTACCTGCGCACCCATTCCAAGCAGACGATCTTCAGCGCGGCCATCGCCCCGGCACCGGCCGCCTGCGCCCTTGCGTCGCTTCGCGTGCTCAAGGAGGAGCCCGAGCACCTTGAGCGCCTGTGGAAAAATACCCGCAGGTACAAGGAGATTCTTGAGGGCCTGGGTCTGGACACCTGGGGCAGCGAGACCCCCGCCATGCCGATCGTCCTCGGTTCCAAGGAACGGGTGTACGCCTTTTGGAAAGATCTTCTCTCGCGCGGGGTGTTCACCGTCATGTCCGTGGCACCGGGGGTTCCTCCGGGCAAGGACCTGGTCCGCACCGCGATTTCGGCGCGGCACACCGACGAGGACATCGACAAAATCGCCGACGCGATCGCCTTTGCGGCCCGCAAGGTTTGATCCCGATTTTTCTTTGACTCCCCCCGCGCCGGGCATTCACGGTCGGGCTCAAATCGACGAGATCCGCGGTCGATTCACTGTGTTCGGCCGACGGCGTCCCAAACCAAGCCCGAACTGAATAGTGATGAGATATCCAGCGAAACTCTTTCGAACCGCCGCAGTGTTCGCCGCGTTGCCCGCGAGCCTCCCGTTCCTTTCCGCGGGGCCTCTTCTGCCGCCTTCCGGGCCTGTCGAGGCCACGGGGGCGACCGGGATTTTCGAACTCCCCTTCACAATCAGCGAGCCAGGCAGTTACCGGCTCCGCGACGATGTCGTTCTCGAATCCGGCGATACCGGAATCACCATCGCCGTCGATAACGTCACCCTGGACCTCGGAGACCATGTGTTGGAAAACGGGACCGGGTTGGGCTCCGTCGCCCTGGTTCTGGACGGCAACCGCAGCGGGATCACAATCCGCGGGGGACTGTTGCACGGTTGGACGCACCTGCTGGACGAACGGGCCGAGGGCGAGACCGACGACCGCGTGTTGATTGAGGACCTTCGTTTTAACGGGCTCAACGGCGCGCAGGCACCGGGGTCCCGAGCGTTCACGTGGCGCCGCTGCCAGATTCGCGTCCTTGGCCCTGGAATTGTGTCGGGGATATGGCGCGGGTGATCGGCTGCGATGTGCTGGCTGTGGACGACGCCCGCACAGGCCCGGGAATCCAGACCGGAGAAGCGTCCATCATCCGTGACTGCCGGGTCGAGTTCGGGGAATTCGGCATCGTGGCGGGCGAGCATTCCCAGGTGCACGGGTCGATGGCGTTGCACAGCTCGAAGGACGGTATCAGGGGCGGTGCCGTCAACCTGAGCACTGCGGTCAACGCCGGCGACGACGGTATCGTCGGGTCCTCGGTATTCTTTTCCGAAGCGGAGGCCGAAGATATCGAAAACGGCGAAGGCGGAACCGGCATCATCGCCTCGAAAACGGTCATGGCATCGTGGGGGGCGGGCGACGCATCGGGAATCATCGCCGACGGTGGCGTTTCGTTTTCCGTGGGGCGGTCCTCTTTCCGTGACGGAATCGTCTCCGAAGGGATTTGGAATCGCCTGACGCTGACGAGAATGGGCGGAAGCGTGGTCCATTCCGTCGGAATCGCTGGGAGCGAGGGTGATGGCGTATCGAGTTCCTCGGACGGCGGCCTCGTGTTCAACAGCATGGGTCACACCGTGGGCGACGGGTTTTCGTATCAAGGAATCGTGGCAGACATGGTCGGCCGTTCGTATGGGAAGGGCGACGGCGGAAGCGGAATCAGCAGCACGCACGTTTCGCATTCCTGGGGGAGTTCGTTTGAGGCGAGCGGGATCGATGCCGACACGGGATTCGGCATCATCACCGGGAGTTATGGCTACGCGGGCTCCGGCGGAGACTTCGGCCTGAAAGCCAACCTGGCCACAGGGTCGCTGGGGGACGGCGGCAAGGATGTGACGCACGAGTACGACATGCCCTGAGCGGAGCACCGTTTCCCCCTCACCCTTCGAGACGAGACATGACCCGTTTTCGCGATACGATCGGCTCCGACGCCCTGGCATTGACCCTTGTTGCGTTTGGCCTCATGGCGGGTGCGATGCGCGCATCCGGCGAAACCGATTTCGTCGAAAACGGCGATTTTGACCTTTTCGTTTCCTCCAACGGCAACGGCACCGATACCGACTACGGCATCGACAACATCCGCGTCGTCCGCATCCGCGAACCGGCCCGCGATGTCGCCTGGCAGGAAAACACCGGCTGGATCGACTTCGGAACCTCCGCTCTCCCGACCGAAGCCCCGCGCGTGGTCTTCGGTCGTTCCTACCTCGCGGGCTATGCCTGGAACACAAACACCGGGTGGATCCATCTCGGCGACGGTAGCCCCGCCAACGGCTACCGCTACGCCAATCTCGACGGCGGCGACTTCGGGGTGAACCACGACGGACGCGGCAATCTCTCCGGGCTCGCATGGAGTGAAAACGCCGGGTGGATCAACTTCGGCTGGGCCTCTGCGGAAGTCGCCACGCCTTTTCCGTATGCCGACGACACGGAAGAGGGCGACGCCGCTCCGTCTCTCCCCGGGCCGCATCCCGAACGGCCGCGTGTGGACCTTGTGAGCGGTGAATTCGACGGATATGCCTGGAGCGCGTCCCACGGCTGGATCAACCTGGGCACATCCCGACTGGCCGCGGAGCGAATGGTGCGACCCGATGTGGATGGAGACGGGATCGGAGACGCGTTCGAGTACCGGAACTTCGGTGACCTCGTCACAGCCGACGCGGAATCGGACAGTGATCACGACGGATCGAGCGACCTCGCCGAGTCCATAGCCGCTACCGACCCGGGCGATCCATCCAGTTACTTGCGCATCGTGAACGCATCCTATGCGTTCGATCTGTCGGAAGCGGAGTTGGAATTCACGAGCAATCCCGCCGCACTTTACCGCGTGGAAACCAGCACCGATCTGCACGGTGGTTCGTGGAGTACGGTGGCTCCGCCCGGCCTCTTTGCGCCTGACGAGGGCTTCAGGACGGTCCGCAGTTTGAACGTGCCGCCGGGGGATCGACGGTTTTTCCGCGTGGTTGCCGTGCCGCCCCTGCGAGATCCTTGAACTCCCCCTGCGGACCGGTCGAATGCCGTGCCAGGGTGCGGGGATCGACCCCCAGGGCCCGCGCCGCCCGGCGGCGGGAGCCGTGCACGGCGAGAGCGCGGCGTGCGTAGAGTGCCGTCCACTCGTCCATCGTGGCCGAAGCGGCCCGGTAAACTTCCACAGGTCCGGGCTCGTCGGGCAGGGAAGGCTCCGCGAGGGGTTCGTAGCGACCGGTCACCACGATACTGCGCACGGCCTGTTCCAGCTCCCGGAAATTGCCGGGCCAGGGATAATCGGGCGGGAGACATTCCGTGAGGACGCCGGCGGTGTCCGCCGCGATGGACCGGGCGGCGTCCTTGCCAAAAAGGTTCCCGCAGACAAAGGATACGAAACGCCCGAGATCGGTGGGGCGGTCGGCGAGGATGTCGCGAAGGGCCGGAGTCGTGACCTGGTCTCCGCAAAGCCGGTAGAAGAGGTCCTCGCGGAAGTTTCCGCGGCGGGCCTCCGCAGGCAGGTCGCGGTGGGTGGCGGCGATGACCTTGCCGCGGAAACAGCGGGTGGTGCTTTCCCCGAGCCGCTGGAACTCCCCCGATTGGAGGAGCCGGAGAAGTTTGACCTGAATCTCGCCGGAGACCTCCCCGATTTCGTCCAGGAATACGCAGCCGCCATCTCCCGCTGTTTCGAACAGGCCTTTGCGGTCGGCCTGCGCCCCCGTGAACGCCCCGCGCACATGTCCGAAGATTTCGGATTCGATCAACGTCGGGGAGAGCGCGCCCAGGTTGACGGCGAGCAGCATAGCTCCGCCTTCCCCGCTTCCGAAAGCTGCGGTTGCCTTGTCGCAGGGCAGGAATCTCGATTGGCCGATGGCTCTTGAGACCAGTTCCTTGCCCGAGCCGGAGGGACCCAAAACCAAGGTGGGGAAACGGCCCACCGCTTCGTGCATCCAGAGCTGGTAGCGCCGCATGTCCCGCGTGAAGACCGACTCCCAGACCCGTTCGCGGAGGCGGCGCACCGGTGTGGCGTCGCCCACGATGAAACGGTGGATGTAATGGAAGGCCCGCCTCAGCTGGAAGAAGCAGGACAGCAGGTGATCGGAGTGCATCCAGGCAGCTTCCCCCGTAAGACGGATCCACGGGAAGCACTCATCCAGACCGGTTTCGAGACGCTCGAGAACCTTGCGATTCAGCGAGGGCTTCCCCCCACCGGTCTCAACGAGTTGGTCCAGCTCCGGCAACATGCGATGGAACAATCCGAACAGGGCGAACACCCCGACCGCGTCGCGGACGTCCGCGGGGAGGCGCGAGGGGCTGCGGACAGATCGGAGCGAGTCTTCCGTTTCTCGCGCCCGCAGGATCACTCTCTCCAGACGCTCCGCCGGGTCCGTCCCCGCCTCTTCGCCGAAGGTCGCCAGAACAGCGCATTCCAGGCGCGACCTTTCCTCGCTGAAAGGATTGACGAACACCAGAGCGCGGTAGAGGCGGAGACGTTCCGCCAGAGAATCATCCATGCGGGTTTTCACTGCTAGAAGGAGCAAAACGGATCAAATAATGATCTATTGCGATACAATAATTGTTTAATAGTCGTGCTTCAAGAAGGAAGAGATGAAGTGCTCAATATTTTTATCAATTTGTGAATCAATGGGTTGTGGATAGATAGAGCCTCCTGGCATGTTTCATGAAAGAGGGGAGGTCCCATGAAAGCAACCAACATGTTCCTGCGGCGCCTTTGTTGCGCCCTTCTTCTTCCGCTGGCGGCGGGCGTATCGTACGCTGCCGGCGTTTTGACTCCCGTGGGAAGCTCTGACCAGCCGGTCCGGCTTCTCGATCACCATGTGGAGGTCCGCATCACCGACGGGTTCGCCCGCACTACGGTGGAGCAGGTCTTCGCCAACCCGAATCCGCACGATGTCGAGGCCCTCTACGCGTTTCCGGTCCCGGAGTCGGCCAGCCTTTCCGCGATCTCCATTCTGTCCGGCGAAACGGTTCTGGAGGGAGAGGTCGTCTCCCGCGAGGAGGCGGAGCGCATCTACGGCGAGGAGAAAGCGGCCGGGAACGACGTGGGGATGGCCTCCAAAGAGAGTTACCAACGTTTCGAGTTCCGGGTGTTTCCCGTGCGCCCGGACACCGAGACGCAGGTGACCTTCACGTACTACCAGCCGTTGTCCATCGACACCGGGGTCGGTCGTTACCTTTATCCCATTGAGGAGGGTGGCACCGACGAGCAGGCCGAGGCCTTCTGGACCCGCAACGAAACGGTTGAGCGGTCATTCTCCGCCGATGTGCGCATCCGCTCGGGCTATCCGCTCGACGGTGTCCGGGTCAAGGGCTTCCCCGGCGATCCGGTACGCATCGACGAGCACACCTGGGAATGGTCGTTCGCCGATCCGGGGGGAACCCTGAACCGGGATTTGGTGGTTTACTACCAGTTGGCCGAAAAACTTCCGGGGCGCGTGGACCTCCTGACCCAGCGGTCCGATCCGTCCGAGCCGGGCTATTTCCTGATGACGCTGACTCCGGGGATCGATCTCGGACCCGTCGAGAATGGGGCCGATTATCTCTTCGTCCTCGACACCTCGGGCAGCATGTCGGGTAAGATCGCCACCCTGGCCGCAGGCATGGAAAAGGCCCTTGCACAGCTGCGTCCCGGCGACCGGGCTTTCGTCGTCACCTTCTCCAACGACGCCTCCGATCTGACCCGCGATTGGGTCGAGATCAGTCCATCCTCGGCGGGCGACCTGATCTCCCGCGTGCGCGGGCTGACTTCCGGCGGTGGCACCAATCTCTACGCCGGTCTGGAGAGGGGATTGCGCCGGATCGATGCCGACAGGCCGACCAACCTGATCCTGGTCACCGACGGGGTGACCAACCGCGGTATCGTAGAGCCGGCCCGTTTCCACGAGCTGATGAAAACCGTCGATCTGCGCTTCTTCGGATTCCTGATGGGGAACAGTGCCAACCAGCCCCTGATGCGGGTCCTCTGCGAGGCCTCCGACGGCTTCTCGGACACAGTGTCCAACGCGGACGATATTGTGGGTAAAATATTGCTCGCAAAGGAGAAGGTGGCCTACGAGTCGCTGCTCGACGCCGAAGTATCCATCAACGGCGTGAAAGTCAGCGAGGTTACGGAGGATTTTGCCGGGCGGATTTTCCGCGGCCAGCAGCTCTCGCTCTTCGGGCGGTATGCTTCGGGAGGCGAGGCCACCCTGGAGCTGAAGACGCGCCAGACGGGGGGTGACAAGACCTACCGGACCACGGTCCGCTTTCCCGAGATCGAAACCGGCTACCCGGAGCTGGAGCGTCTCTGGGCATTGAGCCGCATCGAGGAAATCGAGCTGCGGCGCGACATCGGGCTCATCCCCGGTGAGGAAGCAGCGGACGGAGTCCGCGACCTCGGCCTTGCCTACCAGCTGGTGACCGACGAGACCTCCATGCTCGTGTTGGACGACGCCGGTTTTGAACGCCATGGGATCGAGCGTCGTAACCGCGAAAGGGTGGCCGAAGAACGCCGGGTCCAGGCCGCGCGGCAGACCCCGGTGCCGGGGACCAGTGCCCCGCCACCCCCGCGGCGTCCGCGGGCGGATACTGGCAAATCCCTCTTCGAAGGCCTGGCTCCGCGGATCGGCGGCGGCGGTGCCTTTGGCTGGGAGAGCCTCCTGCTCGTGCCGGCTTTGGTGATGGCATTGTGTCTCGGCAGGGGAGGCCGGAACTGAGGCATGGCCACACGCGCACAACAGATTCTGCCCGTGCCGACAAGCTCCCCCGCCCGCCCGGGCGGGGGAGTCCCCCTGTCGCCTGACCTGACCGGCCTGTTGGCAGCCTTCCTCACCGCGCAGGCGGGTCTGAGTGTGAAGTGCTTTCCGGGTTCAACCGCCCTCGACCTCGCGGCGTTGGCGCATCGTCTGGAGCGCCTGGGTCTCGCGCGCACGGCGACGCGCACGCTGGCCGCGCCGGCGCCGCTGCGCGCCGAGGCGTGGCGGCGGCGCGAGCGGCCCTGAGCGTTCGACCAGCGCGGGGTTGCGGCACCGCGAAAACTCGGCAATCTGCCGCCGGTTCAGGACCGCCGCCCCGTCGGGAGAACGCCCATGCCGCTTCGCCTGCCTCGCCGCGATCTCTTGGCCGGCGCCGCCGCCACCACCGCATTTTCTGTCTTTCCCGCCAAGCTCCGCGCCCAGGAGCCGCTCAAGGTCGGCTTCGTCTATGTCGGC
>CAYVUQ010000009.1:0-16323 GCA_964454915.1 uncultured Puniceicoccaceae bacterium | reverse complement strand
GAGGTAGGATTCCGGCTGGAAGACGCGGATTTCGCGGACCTTCTTGAGGCTGACCCGGCTGGTGTTGATGTTGGCGACGCATCCTCCTTCGAAGACGATGCGCGCGTTGGCGATGTCCTCGGAGCGGGACAGCACGTCCACCCCGACCGCTTCGATCCGCTTCACAGGAGCCTGCACCAATTGGAGGATGACCCCGATATCGTGGATCATGAGGTCGAGAACGACCCCCACCTCCGTGCCGCGGGGGTTGAAGGGCGCGAGCCGGTCGGCGGTGATGAAACGCGGGCGCGAGACGGCTTTCTCCAGGAAGGAGGTGACGGGATTGTACTGCTCGACGTGGCCGACCTGGACGACCAGATCCTTCTGTCGGGCGAGAGCGAGGATAGACTCCGCGTCGCGCCTGTCCTTGCAGATCGGTTTTTCGATGAGCAGGTGGCATCCGGCCTCCAGGAGGGGGAGTGCAACATCGGCGTGACGGTCGGTGGGAACGACCACGCTGACGGCATCGCATGCCTCTGCCATCTCGGCGAGTGATGAAAAGCGTCGGCAGTGGTAGAGATCGACGGCTTCGGCGGCACGTTCGTCGTCGATCTCGAAGACCCCGACCACCTCGCACTTTTCGGCCAGCTCGTTGTAAATCCGTACGTGGTGCCGACCCAAGTATCCGACTCCGGCCACGCCGACTTTCGGTTTGTTTCCGTTTTCAGGCATCGGTGGTGATTAAGAAGACCTCGTCCTTCGTTTGCGAGCCTGATCATCCCGACCGGATGCCGTTGCTTCGCTTCAGAGTTTCCCCACCCAGGTCCGGAGGCCCTGCATGATCATTTCCATGGCGATTGTTCCGATTACGAGCGCGGAAATCCGCCCGGCGATTTCGATGTAGCGCTCGACGAGAGGTTCGTTGCGACTACGGACATGGTCGTGGAGCGATTTGAGTGCGGATATGGTCCCCACGCACACTGCTACTGCGACAACGATGGCCGGGACGGCGGCGATGGGGTCGAGGCGCTTGCCGATGACAACGCTCGCACTCACGGTTCCGGGGCCGATCAGAACGGGCATGGCGATCGCTCCGGCAATGTGGCTGGACTCGCCGCGGAGAATTTCAATGGTCTTGGGACCCTTGAAAACGAATTGCAGCCCGATGATCAGAAAAATCACGCCCCCGAAAATCTGGAATGAAGCGAACTCGGCGTGAATGAGGGATGAGAAAATGGAATCGCCCACCACGGCGAAAATGCAGAAGACGCAGGTGGAGATGATACCCGCTCGAAGGAGGACCATCCTGAACTGCTGCGGGGGCAGTTTCTCGATCACGTCCAGCAGGTAGATGACGATCAGGAACGGGTTCAGGAGTGTCAGGAGCAACAGGGATGAATGGAGGATTTCCAGCATGGCTAAAGCGATTTTCCGGGTTTTCTGGTGATCCGTTGGAGAAAGCTCTCCCTGTGGAGCGGGGTCGGGCCGTGCGCCCGGAGTGCATCGATATGCGCCTTTGTTCCGTAGCCGCGATTGGTCGCCCATCCATAGGAGGGGTGGTCATTGTGCGCTTTTTCCATCCAGACGTCCCGCTCCACCTTGGCGAGAACCGAGGCCAGGGCGATGGCGAGCGACGTTCCGTCCCCGCCGACGAGTGCCTGGTGCGCGTGGCCGAGATTTCGGAGCGGACGACCGTCCACGAGGACCCGTGGGCAATTCGCTCTCTCCGGTAATGGCTCCCATAGGGGCATGTCCTCGTCCTCCGCGAGCAGGGAGACTCCGAGGGACGCCAAGGCGCGGCGCATCGCGAGCGTTGTGGCGCCCAGGATGTTGAGGCTCTCGATCTCTTCGACCCCGGCGGTTCCGATCGCGAAGACGGCGGTCTTCTCCCTCCGGAGACGTTCGAGGAAGGCACGGGCACCGTTCCGCTGGTCGCAGGTCAATTTCTTGGAGTCATCGATGGGTGGAGGGTTCCGCTCCGGCCATGGGCGTTTGAAGAAGCTTGCGGGAAGGTGGACGGCTGCGGCGAAGACAGGTCCGGCCAGGCAGCCCCGTCCGGCCTCGTCCACCCCGACGACTCCGGGGGTGTCGCGGCAAAAGCGGCAATCGTGCTCCCAAAGGAGTGTGCTGTTTGTCGGGGAATGTCGCGGCATGGGGGTGCAGATCAATAGACCACGAGGATAATCTCGCCTTCGAGATCACGGAGCCAGGCCCGCACGTCGAGGGGGTCGCCTGTGGAGTCAAAACGCGCCCGGGCGGTGGCCATTTTGGCTTTGGGGGCGAAGAGCCGCATCGAGCCGCCGCGACCGTCCGGATGAATGGTTTCGGCCACGGCCACGGCGAAGCCTTCGGGGGCAGGGTCGTCCAGGAGCCGCAGGGCCGATACGGTGACCCTGACAGGGGCGTTTACGTAATAGCGGGCATTTTGGCGGAAGTAGTCGGCAGTGTTGGGAAAAAGCGGAGGGGGCACCACGGTGGCGACCGGGCGGAGAACTTCGATGGTCTTCGACGAAATGCCGTACACCTGCTCCAGCTCCTCGATGCTGCGGAAGGGTCGTAGCTCGATAATCCGTCCCGCCAGTACCGCCCCGATCCCGGGGAGGGCCATGAGACGGCCTTTATCGACGGTGTTGAGGTCGGGGAGGTCCTGGGTGCCCGCGGGGGGCGACGCACCCGTAGCGGCCCGGGAACTCCGTGAGCGCGCCCAACCGCCACGACCGTTGAGTCGGGCTCGTTCCTGGAGTTTTTTCAAGTCGTCGCGGTATTCCCAAACCGATCCGGTCAGGTCGGGCCACGGGGTGTCCGGTACGAATCCCGAGACGCGCGCGAGGCCATTGCGGACGAGCTCGGCGGCCAGATCGCGTCCATTGCGTTCGATGATCGCGCGGTAACGGGTTTGCTGCCCCCATCCGTCGCTCCAGTCCGTGTGGACCGTGAAGGGGGACTCCAGAAACCTGCGGGTAAACTCCGCCGCTTCGGCACCCAGTTCCAGGGCGCGGGCGGCGGAGATGCCGAAAGCGCGTGCCTGTCCCCTGAGTCGTTTGGGGTAGTTGTCGGTCGTTTCCGGGGCGTCCACATAGAAGATGCGGAAGGTGTACTCCTTTCCATTGTGTTCGGCGCGGATGGAGTCGCCGTCGGAGTAGCCGCCCTTCACCAGGCGGACATTCTCCAATGTTTCCCACTTGGATGCGGCAGAAAGGGTTGCTACCGCGAAGGCGAGCAGCAAACCGTATGAGGCGACACGCCGGCCAAAGGACATCGGCATGATTCGTATGGGAAATTCCGATACGTTTCGATTTGCCATGTCGTTTCGTCCTGCGGGAGGCGTCAGGGCTGTTCGTCGGAGAGGATCTCCGGGATCGTCGGGATATCTTTGATGATCTCGTCGGGATTCGGCCCCACGCCGATGTAGCGAAGGTTGGGCAGAACCGGTGGTTCTGTGGTTCCGTAGGCGCATTCGATGGTGTGGCGCACCATACCCGCAACGAACTTTCTGGCTGCCGGGGGAAGATCGGCGAATGAGCGTACGCCCGAGATATCTTCGTCCCAGGCTTCAAAACCCTCGAAAAGCGGTTGGCATGCTCCCCGAAAACCCTCGTCCCGTGGCACCCGGCGGTGGATGGTGCCGTCCGGTCCGAGGTAACCGGTGCAGATCTTCAGCCTGCCCTCCCACGAACCTCCCCGGGTGAGGGCATCGAGCTTGTTGATCACCATGTCGTCAAACCCTCCGTAGCGTAAGGCGGTGCCTTTCTCGACGGCGTCGAACCAGCCGACCATGCGCTGTCTGCCTGTGGATGTGCCAAACTCGAGTTTCCGGAGTTTCTTCGAGAGGGAATCGTCCAGGAGAATCTCGGTCAGAAATCCATGCGTTCCGACCTTGGTGTCATAGGCTTTGCAGACGCCGATGGTGTGGAGTGGCTGCACCGGAATCCCGGCCGATTGGAAGAACTCGGGCGTGAATGCGTGGGAGGCGGTGACGTTAGGGGTGAAACCGTGGCGTTTGTCCAGCCAGTACGCCTGGCCGAACTCGCCGATGACGCTTCGTCCATCGGCCACCGCGCCGAGAACCTCTTCGCGGATATCGCAGATGTTTTCGGCAAAACGGCGTCCGGCTTCGAGATAGGTTTCGCAAAGGAGGCCCGTGTCCAGTGTGAACGGCTCCTTTCCTGCGAAGCGACGGAAATCGAACTCCCCGGCGTCGAAGACACCGTCGCGGATCGCCGGGTCGTTGGCCCGCGTCTCGGCCTCGGTGAGCGTTTCGAAGAACTGGAACCACTCCTCCGGGGTGACCTGGCACACATGGCGAATGGTGCGGACGGCCCGGTCCAGTCGGCTTTCCAGTTTGTTTCGGAAGTCGTCGTCGTTTCCAAAAAAATCCGTGAAAAAGACCTGCCACTGGCCAACCTCGTCAAGATAGGCCGGAGTGATCCCGCGTCCGGTCGAGCCGCGCGGAAGAAAGCCCAAACGATTCTCGCGGTAGGACTCCCAGGCCAGGTCGAGAAGCCGGTGGCCCAGATCGCTGACCATGGTTCGTTCGTCGATGCGCAGACGCCCCCGGACGTCGAAGCCGCGCGATTCGGTGGCCCTGGTTTCCCACCAGAGCTTTCGGGGGTCGGCGACGACGCCGGAGCCGAGGCCCAGGACGGGCACGCTCTCTTCGATCACGCCGCCGGGAAGGAGGTTGAGTTTCAGCCCTCCGGCGGTGTGGCCCGAATTGGCACCCCCGTTGACCTTGAGGACCACGCGGACCGGGTCGGGCTGGCCGGTGGAAGCCTGTAGTTCGCGGACGACCTCGGAGATGAGCCGACCTTTGCCCTCGTCGCCGAAACTGATGCCCGTGTCGGCGATGAGGCGGCTACGGAAAGGAGTCAGTGCCATCTCAGTTTTCCTCGGCTGTTTCGGCTTTCACCACGATGACATCGTGGGGCGATGCTTCCCGCTGGCCCGCGGGGGAGACCCGGATGTAGAGAGCGTTGCGTTTGAGAGCTTCGAGATCGGCGGCGCCGAGATAGCCCATGCCGCTACGGAGGCCGCCAACGAGTGCAGAAAGAACCTCCTCGACCGAACCGGAGATTTCCTTGAGTGCCTCGATGCCCTCCGATGCGGCCTTGCGGTAGAGGTCGTCTTTGTCGTGCCCGTAGCGGGCCGCCGATCCGGCTTTCATGGCTGCCTCGCTGCCCATGCCCCGGTATTGTTTGTAGAGTTTGCCCTTGATTTCGAGGATGGTCCCCGGTGCCTCCCGGCAGCCCGCCAGCAATCCGCCGCACATCACCGCGTCGGCCAGGGTGAGGGCTTTCACGATGTCGCCTGACTTGGTGATCCCGCCGTCGGCGAGGATCCGGACCCCTTTCTCCCGTGCGGCGCGTCCGCAGGCGTGCAGGGCGGTGAGCTGGGGGATGCCCACCCCGGCCACCTGGCGGGTCGTGCAAATGGAGCCGGGACCCTGGCCCACCTTGACGATGTCCGCACCCGCATCGGCCAGGAAGGCAACGCCCTCGCCGCTGGTAACGTTTCCTGCGATAATGGGAAGCTCGGGAAACCCGGACCGGATCAGGCCGACCACCTCGCCGACGCCCGCGCTGAACCCGTGGGCGGTGGAAGCCGCTATGACATCGACCCCCTCTTCGACCAGAGCCGTCACCTGGCCGAGAATCCGGTCGCGGTCGAGTGTGCCGTCCGGCTTGCGTGAGGTGCCGATGGCCGCCCCGCAAAGAAGGCGGAACCGGGTGTCGCGGGCGGGTCTGAGGTGTGAGCGGGCTTCTTCGGTGATCCGTTCGATGTCGCTGAGGGTGAACAGCCCTTTCAGTCGGTCCTCTTCGTCCACGACCAGAAGTTTGTGGATGCCCAGATGATCGCTGAAAAACCGGTCGGCGGTCGCCACCGGATTGTCGCCGAGATCACGTTCTTTGACCGTGTGGACCTGGTCGCGGGCATGCATGGCCGCGCTGACCTGGTGCCCTCGGTAGCGGTCCTTGACTACCCGTCCGGGCAGCAGACCGACGAGACGCTCCTCGTCATCGACGACCGGAAAGGTGCGGAACTTCACATTTTTGCGTTCCACGAGATCGAGGACATCGCCAATGGACTGGTCCGGCCCGGCGACGAACGGGTCCTGGATGAGACCGTTGACATAGTTTTTGACCCGGGCCACCTCGCGCACCTGTTGTTTCTCGGGGAGGTTGTAGTGAATGATGCCCAGCCCGCCCTGAAGGGCCATGGCAATGGCCATGTTGCTTTCGGTGACGGTGTCCATGTCGGCCGAGAGGATCGGCACATGGAGGGTGAGGCCTCGGGCCAGATCAAGGTTGAGGTCGGCCTGCCGCGGGAGAATTTCGGAATAGCGGGTCGCGAGCGAGACGTCGTCGAAAGTCAGACCGGTTGGATGGACCGCTTCGAAAAACGGGTCGGCGGGAAGGTAAGTGTCTTGGTGGGCCATGGTCGTTGGTATGGGAAAGCTCCTGAGCTTTTCAATCGAAAGTCGTCGTGGCGAGAGGAAAACCGAGGGAACTTCCGAGGGAACCGAAGCCCCGGGCGTGATCTCAATCGACGTCACCTACAGGCGGAAAGTTTACCAACCGCCGACCTGACGCCCTACGCCGCCCGGGCGTGATCTCAATCGATGTCACCTACAGGCGGGACGGCCGCGGGTTTGACCCCACCGCGGGTTTCCCTTCAAACGGTTTTCGGGGATCGGATCGGATCCACCCTCCGACCGAAGGCACACCCTTCTCGGGAAGTCGGGGGATGGAATCCGCCCGACTGCGACAATTATTTTCACGATCGTGAAAATAATTGTCGTGTTGAGTGCAGAGGAATCCCCTGTGGGGAGGATCGGTGCGGCTGCTGGTTATTGCCGCTTGAGGCTTTATTGCTGCTTGAGGGTTTTGCCGCTTGAGGGCGTTTTTTCCGCTCAGCGACCGCGGCGGCGGAACTTCTTCTGAAACTTCTCGACGCGACCGGCGGTATCGACGAAACGTTTCTCGCCGGTGAAGACCGGGTGGGAATCGGAAGTGATATCACAGATGATCATCTGGTGTTCGACTCCTTCGATTTCCTCGCGCCGGTCGGATTTGACGGTTGAGCGGGTCAAAAAGCGGTTGCCTGTCGAAACATCGACGAAACAAGTCGGTTGGTAGGAGGGATGGGTTTCCTTTTTCATCCGGTCGGTTCCTTTCGGGCTAGCCCTGCCGCGCTTTGAAGCGTGGATTGGTTTTGCAGATGACATACACGCGCCCGCGCCGACGAACGACCTGACAGTCGGGATGGCGGTGCTTCAGCGACTTGAGTGAAGAGACGACTTTCATGGCGAAAAGCGGCGGATCATGAGGCCCCGCCAACAGTTGTCAACAGGAATCCCATGCGAAATCGGAACCGCGGAACTGCCCGGCTGGGTCAAGGGACAGGCCGCAGGCTGACATCCCCCGCGCGGAAGGAGCGGAGTGCTCCGGCGGGCTGCCGAAGGAGGAGAGAGCCGGAGCGGTCGATTCCGGCGAGGGTACCAACAATGGCTTCGCCGTCACCCGTGCGGACTTCGACCGTTTCGTCCTGGAAGGCTGCCAGAGCGGCCCAGTCGTCGGCGAGGCGGTCCTCGTCGTGTCCGTCGGCGCACTCCCAAATCGCAGCGAGGATTTCCTCGATGACGGCGGCGGTCACGGCTTCAAGGTCCAGGTCGGCTCCCTTCTCCGCGGCGAGGCTTGTGGCGGTGTCCCGGAGTTCGTCCGGGATGAGGGAGCGACTCTGGTTGACGTTGAGCCCGACTCCGAAAACGAGAGCCGTCACGCGGTCCGTTTCGACGGTTGATTCGGCGAGCATTCCGGCCGTTTTGCGCCCTTTGACGAGGAGGTCGTTGGGCCACTTCAGGCGCAGGTCGAGTCCGGATTCGCGGGAGAGCCGCCTGCAAAGGTTGAGCCCGGCGCGGATAGGGAGGAGGCTGGCTCGTGCCGGGGGGATCATGGGACGTGCCGCCACGGTCGCGTACACGTTCCCCTCATGCGCTCCGCTCCAGGTGCGGCCCCGCCGACCTTTGCCGGCCGGTTGGCGGCGGGTCACGCAGGCGAAGGGGGCTGGCTCGCCGTCGGCCAGGAGCCGTAGAGCGGCGTCGTTGGTGCTGGGGCAGTCGTCGAAGAGGCGGAGTGAGAGAGGGGCGTTCTCGACCGGGAACCGTGCGAGAATGCCGGCTGCGCCGGGGCAGGCGGGGCGTTTGGCGATGCTGTAGCCTTTGCGGCGGACCGCCTGGATACCGTATCCTTGTGCCTTGAGGGTCTCCATCCGTTTCCAGACTGCGACCCGCGAAACCCCAAGAGCGCGGGCGAGGCACTCCCCGGACACGAAACGGTTGTCGGCAGAGGAAAAGGCGCGGAGGATCCGTACCTCCGGTGAATCGGGGGTGAGCGGTTTTGTCCGGGTCATTGCTGATCGCGGTCTCCGCCCTCCAGGTCCATGCCGATGTCGGTCCATCGCGCGCGGTGGACTCCAGCTCCGGTCGAGATGAAGTCGAGGCCCAGCCGGGCCAGGGCGGGAAGGGTGTCCTCGGTCACTCCGCCACTCGCCTCTGTCAGGCAACGCCCATCGACCCGTGCGACTGCCTCGCGAAGCTGTTCGGGGGAGAAGTTGTCGAGGAGCACGGCCTCGGGGGCGGCGGCGAGGACCGCGTCAAGCTGTCCAAGGCGATCAATCTCGATCTGGACCGGCAGGTGGGGGTGTTCCTGCCGGATAGTCGCCAATGCGTCGGCGAAGTCGCCGGCCTCCCGGAGCCGACTCGCACCGAGGTGGTTGTCCTTGAGCATCACGCGGTCGTGGAGCCCGAGCCGGTGGTTCCATCCCCCGCCGCTTGCGAACGCGTATTTCGCCAGGGCGCGGTAGCCGGGAGGCGTCTTGCGGGTGTCGAGCAAACGGGTGGGCGAGTCCCCCATAAGATCGACCAATCGCCGGGTTGCGGTGGCGATGCCGGAGAGCATTTGGAGAAAATTGAGCAACGTCCTTTCGGCCGTGAGAAGCGTGTCCGCAGGACCCCGGATGCGACCGAGCAGGACGCCCTGGGCGATCCGAGTGCCGTCCTCGGCCAGCGGTTCGAAGACCAGGCGCGGGTCGAACCGTTCCAGGAGAAGCGGTGCGAAGACAAGACCGGCAGGTACAAGGGGTTCGCGGGCGGCGAGGACGGTCGTGGCCTCGCAGTGCCGTTCCGCGAAGAGGGCCGCGGTGGCGTCACCGGGACGCGCGGCGGGTTCGAGGAAGCCCAGCCCATCGAGGTCTTCGCGGGCGGCGCGGTCGGCGAGATCGCGGACCGTTGCGGGATCAATGTCCTCCGCCCCGACGCGCCGGAAGAAGTGTGAGCGGAAACGGTCGGGATCGACGGGCATTGGATGCGATAGAGGAAGTCGGGCTGGCCGCTAGTCGGAGATGCCGCGCAATTGTTTTTCCCAGGCCCAGGCACTGGCGATCATGTCGTTGAGACCCAGTTCCGCCTTCCAGCCAAGGACTTCGTTCGCGCGGCGGGTGTCGGCGTACACGGCCTGTACGTCGCCGGGGCGGCGGGGTGCGATTTCTTTCGGCAATTCTTTTCCGGTCACCCGTTCGAAGGTATCGACGATCTCCTTGACCGAGCTGCCCTTGCCGGTGCCGAGGTTGAAAAACTCGTAGGCTTCGGACGACTCTCCCGACAGGATGCGTTCGGTCGCAACGACGTGTGCTTTGGCGAGATCGACGACATGGATGTAGTCGCGGATACAGGTGCCGTCGGGGGTGTCGTAGTTGTCGCCGAAGATGCGGACCCTTTCCCGCAGACCCGCTCCCGTCTGGGTGATGAAGGGGACGAGGTTATTGGGAACGCCACGCGGCAGCTCGCCAATGCGGGCCGAGGGGTGCGCACCGATCGGGTTGAAATAGCGCAGGGAGATCACCCGGTGGTCGGTGCTTCCGGCGATGAAGTCCTGCAGGATCTCCTCGCAAATCTGCTTGGTGTTGCCGTAGGGCGAAAGTGCTTTCTGCACCGGGGCGTCCTCACCGACCGGAAGCGCGGCGGGCTGCCCATACACCGTGCAGGAAGACGAGAAGACGATCCCCTTCGCCCGCGAGGCGGGGAGCACCTCCAGCAGGTTGATCAGGGAGAGCAGGTTGTTGCGGTAGTAATGGAGGGGCTTCTCCACGGACTCCCCGACTGCCTTGGAAGCGGCAAAGTGGATTACCGCCGCGATGTCGGGGTGGCCTTTGAAAAAGAGGTCGAGCTTGGCCTCATCGCAAAGGTCGAAGACCGCCAGGTCGGGCCTGCTCCCGGTGATCGCCTCGATCCCGTCCATGACGGATTCCTCCGAATTGGAGAGATCGTCGATCACGACAACTTCGTAGTTCTTCTCGATCAATTCGACGACGGTGTGGGAGCCAATGTAGCCCGCCCCGCCAGTGACCAGGATTTTCTCTTTCATACGAGTGCTAGATTTCGTTCATCAGGAGTTGGTCGAGTGTCTGACGCCGACGGATCAATTTCAAGCCTCCGTCGGTGGTGCGGAGGACCTCGGGGGCCTCCGGGAAACTGTTGTAGTTTTTGGCACTCATGGCAGAGCAGTACGCGCCACACCCGCCAATCACGCACCAGTCGCCGATTTGCGCGACGGGCAGAGTTCGCTCGGCGAGGGCCTCGGCATCGTCCGGCGCGGGGGTCACCAGGTCGCCGGATTCGCAGCAGTGCCCGACCACCACCCAGGATTTGATCGTCTCGCCGCCCGTGTCCTCCCGGTGCACCAGGGTCATCGGATGCTGGGCGGCGTAGAGGCTCGGGCGCAGCAGCTCGGTCATGCCGGCGTCGAGCTTCAGGAAGCGGCGGCCCCCCTCTCCGGTATCCACCACATCCTGCACTACGGCGACCAGATAGCCCGCATTTGCCAGGAGAAAAGTGCCCGGCTCGATTTCGAGGCGGATGCGGCGTCTGGTTTCCGCCGCGAACTCTTCCAGCGCGGCGGCTACGGGTCTGCCGACGTGGAGAAGATCGGTCGCGGACTCGCCCTCCACCCGGGCAACCTTGTAGCCACCGCCCAGATTGAGGGTTTCAACCGTCGGAAAGGTCCGCACCAGTGCCAGACTCAGATATGCGGTTCGTTGCCAGACCGCGGGGTCGCTTCCCGAGCCGATGTGGGTGTGGATCCGCTCGGCGGTCAGGGAAAACTCTTCGAGCACCGCGCGGACCTCGTCCTGCTTTTCGTGCCAGATGCCGAAGCTCGAGGAAGGTCCGCCCACATTTGTCTTGCCGGTCCCGCCGGAGCCGATCCCCGGATTGAAACGCAGCCCGACCCTTGTGCCTGGAAAACGCTCGCCGTAGCGGCGAAGCTGTGACAGCGAGCATGCATTGACCCGCACCCCCGCCTCGACCAGACGGGCGAAGTCGGACGGAAACTCCTGGGTGCTCAGCGAAATCTCATCCGGTGCGAACCCGGCTTTGATAGCCCGGTCCACCTCGAAACCAGAGCTGGCGTCGATCCCGAACCCCTCATCCCGCAGCAATGCCAGAATCGCCCGGGTGGGGCAGGCCTTCATCGCGTATCGCGGGAATAGTCCGAACGGGGCGGGAAAGCACCGGGCCACCCCAGCCTGTGCGCGGATGGTCGCCTCGTCGTACACGAAGCAAGGTGTTCCGGCCAGATCCTCGACGGCCAGCAGAAAATCTTTGTCGAATGTATCGGGAATCCCCATGGGCCGCAAAGACAGTCGCAAATCGCCGCGAAAGGCAAGAACCGGCGTTCCGGGTGTGAAGACCGGATCAGTCCTGTTTTTCCACAAACAGAGTGCGGGTGGGGTAGGCGAACTGAATACCGCGTTCGGCGAAGGCTCGCACCAGAGCCAGATTGATCGCCTGCTGGATGTCCATGTAGATCGCGTAGTCCGGGGAGAGAACATAGTAAACGACCTCGAAATCGTAAGAGCTTTCGCCAAAAGCCTTGAAGTGGGCCCGGTCGAAGCGGGTTTGTTCGCGTTCCTCGATGAACTTCTTCGTGAGGGTCGGAATCTCCTCCAGGTGGTCGGGGGAGGTCTGGTAGGTCACGCCGAATCCGAAAACAACCCGCCGCTCGTACATGCGCTTGAAGTTGCGGATACGGCTGGAGAGGAGGTCCGAGTTGGAGAAGATCAGTTGCTCGCCGGAGAGACTGCGAACCCTCGTCGTTTTGATGCCCACCCGTTCGACGGTACCGAGAAGGTCGCCGACAATAATGAAATCGCCTACCACGAAGGGCTTGTCGAGCACGATGGACAGCGAGGCGAAAAGGTCGCCAAGGATGTTCTGGACCGCCAGGCCGATGGCGATGCCCCCGATACCCAGGCCCGCGATTAACGCCGTTACGTCGTAGCCGAGATTCGAGACGACGAGCAGGAGGGCGATCGACCAGAGGACGACCCGTATGAGATAGGTGATCCAGAGGATGCCCGCGCTCCGCGCACCGCTGCCTTCGACGCGCTTGTCGCCGTAGCTCTTGACCATGGTATCCGAGAAACGGTCGATCCACAGAGTGATCTGGAAGACCAGGATGAAAAACCCGGCGCGGTCCACGATCCGGTCTCCGTGCTCGCCCAGTCCGAGCCATTGAGCCCCGGCCCAGACGGCCAGCAGGAGAAGCACGAAGTCCTTGGTCCCGCGCAACGCGCTGAGCGCGGATTGGTACACAGTAGCGTCGGTTTTGGTCCCGATCGCATCCAGCCGTCGGCGCACCAGCTTGAGGGCGAGCCGTCCTGCGAGGAACAACACCCCCGCGAATCCGATTGCGAAGAGAATCTCCCGGGTGTCGATGGTGGACTCGTTCATAACAATGAAACGCGATGCGGGAACAGTGCCAGAATCCCTACCCCCAAGCAACCCCGTAACAAAAAAGCGTCCCTCAAAGTGCCTTTTCGATCAAGCGTCGATATCCCTTTCGGAGACCCTTTAGAAGAAACTGACATGTTTCTAATGACGATCGTCATTAGAAACATGTCAGTTTGGGAGGTTCTCGATGCGCGGGATTCCCGGAGGGATTGCGTTGGCATTTTGAAATCCAGATCAGGTGAATTCTGGAATTGGAATTGGGCTTGACCGCTGACCGACTCCCGGAGCGCGAAGATTCCCGTGTTGCCGGGGGCTCTGCGCCGATCTGCTGCCCCGTCGATTTTTCCGCTAGAGGCAATTGTCGCAATAAACCCCACCCCTCAATTTCGGGTTCTACAGGCATATTTTCCGTCCTACGGTCCTTGAAAATTACATATTTTGAGTGACGATCGTCAGTTAAAACATGTAATTCTTTGGGCGGGTTCTTTGATGGGGGTTCGGTGTGACGGGGGGGGGCACTGTCGGCCATGCTATTTTCGAGGCCAGATGAAAGGCCCCTGTGGGGAGTGGTTGAAGGTGTCCTTTTGTCTGGAAACGTGGGCGAAGGTGCGGCAGGTTTTCGGGTGATGCGCACAGAAAAAGACTCCATGGGGGAAATGGAGGTTCCGGATAAGGCTTTGTACGGGGCGTCCACGCAGCGGGCGGTATTGAACTTTCCCGTCAGCGGGCACCGCATGCCTGACGGCTTCATTCGGGGGCTGGGTCTTGTCAAGGCGGCCTGCGCGACGGCAAACGAGGAGCTTGGACGGTTGGAAAAGGAGCGGGCGGACCTGATCCGGCGTGCCGCCGGGGAGGTGATGGACGGTACCCACCATGAGCAGTTTCCCGTGGACGTGTTCCAGACGGGCTCCGGAACGTCGTCGAACATGAACATCAACGAGGTGATCTCCAATCTTGCCTGCGGGTACGCGGGTCGGCCTGTCGGGGCGAGGGACCCGGTTCACCCGAATGACCATGTGAACATGGGCCAGTCTTCGAACGACATCATTCCCACGGTCCTGCATGTGAGCGTGGCGGTGGTGCTCAAGGAGAATCTGCGGCCTGCCCTTGATCATCTGGCCGATACGCTTGAGGCAAAGAGTCGGGCTTTCGATGAGGTGGTGAAAATCGGACGAACGCACCTGATGGACGCGACGCCGCTGACTCTTGGACAGGAGTTTTCCGGCTACGCGGCGCAAGCCCGCAAGGCGGCCCGGCGCGCGGAAAAGGCGGTGGGGGTGCTCACGGATCTGGCGATTGGCGGGACGGCCGTGGGGACGGGAATCAACTGCCATCCCGACTTTCCGGGGAAGGTGGCACGCATTCTGGCCGAGGAGACCGGGATAGACTTCCGCGAGGCCGACAATCACTTCGAAGCCCAGGCGGGGCGTGACGATGCGGTGGAGGTTTCCGGTTTGCTGACGGCGGTAGCGGCTGGGCTGACGAAGATCGGCAACGACGTCCGCCTGCTCGGTTCCGGGCCGCGCTCGGGGTTGGGCGAGATTTCCCTGCCGGCCACCCAACCCGGTTCGTCGATCATGCCGGGCAAGGTCAATCCGGTGATGAGCGAAATGCTTGTACAAAGCGCGATGTACGCCATGGGTCTGTCCCATACGGTCGGGCTTTGCGGACGGGACGGACATTTCGAGCTGAATGTGACCTTGCCCCTGATTGCCTACTCCCTGCACGAGTCGATACGGGTTCTGGCGAATGCCTCGCGGGTGTTTGCCGACCGTTGCGTGGACGGGATCGAGGCGAACCGCGAGGTTTGCGCAGACCATGTGAGGCGTTCGTTGATGCTGGTCACCGCGCTCAATCCCCACATTGGCTACGACAAGGCTGCTAAAGTGGCGAAAAAGGCGTTTGCGGAGAACAAGACCCTCCGGGGGGTGGTTCTCGAGGAGGGCCTGCTGGACGAGGCGACTCTGGACAAGGCTCTCGATCCGATGGGAATGGTTCACCCCAAAGGATAATGAGAGGGAAAGACGGGGATTCCAAAGGCGTGAGCACTGCCCCCAGGGAAAAGAGCCGGATGAGAAAACGGCTCGATGCGTTCGAGCGTTTTGTGGTCGATATCGTGTATGATCGGCGTTCCGGTCGGTCGGCCCGCATGGCGGCCGTGTTTTTGAATGGATTGTCGTATCTTTTCGAATCCATCGTCCGGTTGCGCTGGTTTCTCTACTCCAACCGGATTTTCCGCAACCGACCGCTCGGGTGTCTCGTGGTAGTTGTCGGCAACCTCACCGTGGGGGGCACGGGTAAGACACCTGTGGTTGAGAAGTTTGCCCGGAGCCTGCACGAGCAGGGTCGCAAGGTAGCGATTCTCAGTCGCGGGTACAAGAGCCGCAAGGAGCCTTTCTACCGGAAGTGGTGGAGGGCACTCAGCCACATTTCCGAGCCGCCGCCGAAGATCGTGAGCGATGGTGAGACGGTGCTTCTGGGTCCGCGCGAGGCCGGAGACGAGCCCTACATGCTCGCGCGCAATCTTCCCGGTGTGCATGTGCTGGTGGACAAGAACCGGGTCAAGGCCGGGGCCTATGCCATCCGCCGGTTCGGTTGCGACACCCTGCTGCTCGACGACGGGCTGCAGTATCTTCCGCTCAAGGGGAGTATGAATCTGGTGCTGGTGGAAAAGACGAATCCGTTTGGCAACCGTCGGCTCCTCCCCAGGGGAATCCTTCGGGAACCGATCAGCCATCTCAAGCGGGCGTCCTACGTCTTTCTGACGAAGTCCGACGGGGGTGCATCCGACGAGATGGAGGCGTTGATCCACCGTCATAATCCGGAGGTGGAGATCATCGAATGCGCTCACCGGCCGACTCATCTGCGGAGTCTCGACCTCGCACGCGAATTGCCTCTGGAAACCCTGCGCGATGCCCGCGTGGGTGCCTTCAGTGGAATCGCGGTGCCGGAGGGATTCGAGGCGTTCCTGCGCGAGCAGGGTGCTTCGGTCCGCTACAACCGCCGGTTTCTCGACCACCACTGGTTTTCCGTGCAGGACCTCAGAGAAGTCGCCGAGGGGGCGCGCTCCATTGGTGTCGATTTCCTGGTGACCACCGAGAAAGACGCGGTGCGGATCGCACCGGGCACCGACCTCGGGCTGCCGGTCTATTTTCTCCGGCTGGAAATTGCCCTGCTGCGGGGGGCAAAGGATTTCGAGGAAGCGGTCGCGCGCGTCTGCTTTCCCGGTCGTCCGCTCGCTGAGAAGGCAAGGTTAGCGGCGGTGCGTGTGTAGTGGATATTTCGTTACCCGGAGGATGGGATCACGGTGGCGTGATCTTTTCGTAGCGTTCGGTGGCATCGATCCAGCGGCGGTTGAGTTCTTCGAGGTTGTCGTTGAGGGCAACGATTTCGCGGTTCAGCTCCATGACAAGTCCGGGGTCGGATTCGTAGAGGTCGGGGTCTTCGAGGCGATGGGAAAGTTCCGACTGCTTCTCTTCCAGGGCGCAGATTTCGTTTTCGAGCCGTTCGACCTCCGCACGGATCTCCGCGCGGCGTTTGCGTTCGAGGGCCTCGGC
>CAYVUQ010000008.1:11177-16592 GCA_964454915.1 uncultured Puniceicoccaceae bacterium | reverse complement strand
AATAATTGTCGCAAAGGCGAGCCGATAAGAGAATCAAAACGTCGTATCCTGTTCTTTGATAGTTTCTTATTTGATTCCGTATCTTTCGATTCCGCATCATCCTGGCGGATCCTTCCTGGTCTCACGACGACAATAAAATTCACGATCGTGAATTTTATTGTCGCGGGCAGGGAATGACGGGGGAGTTCTCCGCGTGCGGGCGGGATGGGTAGGAACTCGACATAAATTTCGGTATGAATTTGGACTTGGCAAGTTCCCCAAGCCCTGCCAAGTTCAGCGGTTTTTCGGTGGGGTATCCAAGCGGCCAACGGATGCTGACTGTAAATCAGCCGGGTCTATCCCTTCACAGGTTCGAATCCTGTCCCCACCACCATTTCGCTCCCGCGCGGAGGCTCGGAAAGAAGGGTTTCCCGGCCCCGGTAGTCGCCGGAATGCTGTGAAATGAACGAAAACGATTCTATCCCGGACCCATCCACACCCGCAACAGTGCACTTGGTCGGTGCCGGTCCGGGCGATCCCGACCTGCTGACCCGCAAAGCCGAACGGTTGATCCGCTCGTGCGATGCCTTGGTGTTCGACTATCTGGTGGCCGAGGAACTCCTGGCGTGGGCACCGCCGGATGCTGAGCGAATCTGCGTGGGCAAGCGGGCGGGATTCCATTCCCTCCCGCAGGAGGAGATACAGCAGGTTCTGGTGCGGCTGAGTCGGGCGGGCAAGAGAACCGTCCGCCTGAAGGGGGGCGATCCGTTCGTTTTCGGACGAGGCGGCGAAGAGGTCGCACGCCTGCGGGCCGAGGGCATCCCTTTTGAAGTGGTTCCGGCCGTAACGGCAGGGGTGGCCGCAGCGGCCCGAGCAGTCGTCCCGCTGACCCACCGCTCCCACAATTCTTCGGTGGTCTTCCTGACTGGCCACCACGACCCCCACCGGCCCGGTCCCGGCATTGATTGGGCCAGCTACGCCCGGCTGCAGACCACGCTATGCCTTTACATGAGCATGAAACGCCTGCCCGGTATCCGCGACGCGCTGGTCCGGGGTGGAGCAGATTCCCAGACCCCCTGCGCGGTGGTCGAGTGGGCTACCACACGGAAAGAACGCATCTTGTTCGCGACCCTGGCCGATCTCCCGGAAAAGGTCGAAGCGCAAGGGTTTGGCGCACCGGCGGTGGTCTTGATCGGTCCAACGGCGAAACCGGTCACGCGATGAGCGGGAGCGGCGAAGGCAGCGAAAGGAACGGCATCGTCCTCCGGGTCGAGGAAAAGGGCGAGTCATTCTGGTCGTTGGCGGTCTTTTTCGAGGTGGAGGGACTCACCTACCCTCTCCTGCGCCGCTCGCGCAAGGTAACCCGACCGGACCTTTTCGACACTGCGGCGATCATGCTCCGCCCGGGAAAAGGCAACGGACCTGCTTTCGCAGAGGCTTACCGGGTCGTACAGCGCAGGGAAGGGATCGGAAGGTCCTACGACCGAATCACCACCGCGTCGCACTTCGCCGAGGTGCTCCGGCGGAACACCCAGCACCTCGCCGATCCGACAGCCCATTTTCCGCTCTGTCTGCGTTTCTTCGATTCGGTGGCAGGGGGAACTGCGCCCGAAGCGGCGTACCTGAAGACCCTTTTCCTCTTCGCATCGACCGAGGGCCTTCCCGTCCGCGAAGACTGGGCTGGATCGCTCTCGGAAGCCGAGGAGCGTGACCTTGCGGACATTCTCCGCACCCCCTTGGCCGTACAGAAGGTTTCTTCCGCGAGCTGCAGGGCACTGGCCCAGGCACTCGAAACCTGGCTGGTCCGCGAGGCCCATTTTGTAATCAACCAGCGGTAAGGCCGGGTCTCAACGCGAAGCGAGGACCCGCAGGTCGGCCACAAGGGGGGCTGTCTCGTTCTCACGGGCGACTGCGGACAGATGATCAGCCATGGATCGCAGCCGGGCGGGATCGTTGCGCAGCGAGAACACTGTCTCCAGCATCGATCCCAGGGACTCCTGCTCGCACACCACGCACCCGCCCCGAGATTCGAGGTGGCGCGCATTGGCCGTCTGGTGGTCGTCTGCAGCGAAGGGAAACGGGACCAACACCGAGGGCAAACCGCAACGGGCCATCTCGGCGATCGCCCCGGCTCCGGCCCGCGAGACCGCCAGGTCCGCCGCGGGGAGGACCAGATGCATCGCGTCGCTGAAAGCCACATTGACCATCCTGCGCTCGCCTGCCCCGTTCGATTCGGCGAGCACCCCCTCGGAGCCCTTGCCCATCCCCCGCACGCAATAGAGGTCGATCCCTTGCTCGAAGAGTGCTGCGCGGTACTGATCGGCCCAATCGTTGAGGGCTGCGGCACCCTGGCTCCCCCCGAAAACAGCCAGAAGAAAGCCCTCTTCCGGCAGGCCGAGAGCGCGGCGGGCCTCCGCACGGGACAGGGGTTGGAACTGCCGACGCACGGGATAGCCGAGACGGCGGACGCGCTCTCGGTCCACACCGGGAAGCTCGACGCCGGAGGGAAGATAGATACGGGAAGCAAACCGCCGGAGAAAACGAACGGACCGCCCGGGGTAGTGGTTCGCCTCGTGGAGAGCGACCGGAATCCCCCGCCGCGAGGCCGCGAGCACGACCCCCAGGCTCAGGAAACCACCGAAGGCGAGGACCGCAGCCGGAACCTCCGTCCGGACCAAGCGGGCACCCGTGCGCAGGCCCTGTACGAACTCCATCCCGAACCGCGCCAGCCTGACCGGAGACCGGCCAAAGGCCGCACCCGGCAGGCGGGTGAAACGCAAATGCGGATAGGCCCGAACGAGGCGCGAATCGACCTGCTTGTTGCTGATCAGGAGGGAACACTCGTCACCGCCCGTCTCCAATTCCTCGGCAACCGCTATGCCGGGCGCGAGATGGCCGCCAGTGCCCCCGCAAACGATCAGGAAACGTGCGCCCACTTCAGAAAATCTCCACCGGGTTTCGGATGGTGGGAGCCTCCCAGTCCCGGAAGGTGCCCAGGATCAGTCCGGTCAGCACCCCCATGGTGACGAGATTGGATCCGCCGTAGCTGAGGAACGGCAGCGACATGCCCTTGGTCGGGAGGATACCGGTAACGACCCCCATATTGATCATGGCCTGCCCCACCACAAAAAGCAGTGCTCCGAACGCGATGGTGAAACCGAACAGATCGGGTGCTTTGCGAATCTGGCTCAGAGCGAGAACCGTGAAGAAACAGAAAAGGAGAACCACACCCGCTGTGGCGATGAAACCGAGCTCCTCCCCGACGACGGCAAAGATGAAGTCCGTATGCGCCTCCGGGAGGAAACTCAGCTGCTGCCGCCCCCGGCCCGGCCCGGCCCCTTCGAATCCACCGACACTGAAACCGAGAATCCCCTGCCAGAGCTGGTAACCGCCGTCACTCCGGTTTTCCTCCAGCGCGAGGAAGGAAGTGATCCGGTCCAGACGCTCGGGATCGTAGAGAATCAGAACCCCGAGGCCTGCCAGACCGACAGCGGAGGTCACCAGAAGCGGAAGGAACCGGGTTCCGGCGGCCAAAAGGAGTGCCCCCCCGACCGCGGCGTAGAGCACGGTGGTCCCGTAGTCGGGCTCCAGAAAGATCAATACCCCGAACGGCAACATGAGCAGGCAAGGCAGAACGAACCCGACACCGAGCCGGTCCATGCGCCGCCCGGAACGCGCGACATACCAGGCCAGGAGGCAGATAAAACCGATCTTGGCGAACTCCGAAGGCTGAAAGCGAAACGGTCCGGCCGCGATCCAGCGCCGCGCTCCGTTTACCTCGACCCCGATCCCCGGCACGAGGACGACTGCCAACAAAGCCAAAGAGACCAGCGCAACCGGGAAGACAACGTAGCGCATCCGGTCCACCCCCCACCGAAAGGCGACCCATCCCGCACCCAGTGCGACGAAGAGCCAGACCAGCTGGCGCGAAAAATAGGAGCCGAAGAACCCTTCCGAAGCCCCCCCCGCGCTGAAGAGAACCGTCAGCCCGACCGATGTAAGAACCAGCACGCAGGCGAGCATGAGCCAGCCGCGCAGAGGAAACGGCAACGCCCGCTGCGGAGCGTCCCATCCCTGGTCATCGTTGTCGCTGACAACCGGACGCCGCATCGCCTCCGGCCCCCTCGGGGCGCATCAGTTTTCGGTCGAACCCCGACGTTCGACCGGCACTTCTTCGACGGTATCGAAATCCTCGAATATCTCGGCACCGAAACCCTCGTCGTCCACGGGCTCCGGATCAAGCGAGTTGACATCCGGAACGATTTCCGGCGCGGAGGGAATGTCGTCCTCCTCTTCGGCAGCTTCCTCCTCGACCATGTCCTGCGCCTCACGGGGCGGGGTTGTCAGGGGAGGCGTAAGAAGGGGCGGAGTGCCGGAGGCCGGACGGGTGGAACGCAGTTTCGATCCGGCGGCGGCGGGCTTGACCTTCAAGTCCGCACCGGCCCGTAGATTGCGCGGATTCTCGATGCCGTTCACGGCAAGAAGCTCGGTGACGGCCATACCGTAGCGACCGGCGATCCCCGAGGCGGTTTCACCTCTGGCGACAGTGTGCACCGCCGTGTAATCGGCTGGATCAAAATCGAAGGTCTCGACCGTTTCCTCCACGATTACCATGTCACCGGGGACGATCAGCTTCTGGCCAATCCTGATGCGGTCGCCGGTCATGTTATTGAGGGCCTTGATCCGGGAAACCGAAGTCCCGGCACGGACCGCGATCTCCGAAAGAGTATCGCCACGACGGACGGTGTAGATGGTCGTCCCGGGGGCGGGCACAGAGTCTTCGACAATGGATTCCTCGATCTCGATTTCGCCGTATCCCGACGGAATCACGATTTCCTGCCCCACCCGCAACTGAGACTCGCGACCCATGCCGTTGGCCTCCAGGAGAGCGGGAAAAGGCACGCTATACTCCTTGGACAATCCCCATAGGGTGTCGCCCCGGCGGACCGTGTAGGGAACCTGGCCGGATGTCGGCGATGGCGGTTCGTCCGGGGCGTTGATGCCGGCTGTCGCACCGGGGCCGAAAAGGGGCTCCGACGGCTCGGTTCCAAGCGGCTCGGAGGCGGGCGCAGAAGACTCCGAGGGGCGTGTGGGAGCCACCCGCACCGGTGGAGCTTTGGCCACACCGGACCCAGCGTATCCGGCGTTCAGCGACGGATCAACATCCGGGGAATCGACCGGCAAACCCTGCTCCTGGGCGAGCACCTCGCGGGGCACATCGACATTTTGCTGTGCCCGGCGGTGCTCTTCCCATTGCCGGTCAATCGACTGGCAACCAGGTTGAAGAAGAAAAGACCCGACCAGCATCACATGGCCGATCACGACAAGACTGAACACTTTTAGAAATTTCATGAGGTGGAAGAGCTTGAAAATCACAATCAACGTGCCGCGGAGGCAAACCAAAATCGAAGAATAACCGGATTTCCCGGTGAAGGG
>CAYVUQ010000008.1:5387-11167 GCA_964454915.1 uncultured Puniceicoccaceae bacterium | reverse complement strand
GGGAAGAGCAGATTATCTGCCGTTCCCGACTCTTTCCGCTGCCCGCTCCAGCTCGGCCCGAAGATCGTCCGGCTGGACCGGCTTGGTGAGGTAGCCGTCCATACCGGCCTTCATGGCTTCCTCGCGGTTGTCGCGGGTGGCACCGGCGGTCAGGGCCACGATCCACGGACGCTTCTCCCTGGGCATTTCCGCCACGATCGCCTCGGTCGCCTCGATCCCGTCCATCTCGGGCATCTGGATGTCCATTAGAATGACATCGAAACCGCCCGTCCTGGCCTTTTCGACCGCCAGACGCCCATTCTCGACCACATCGCACCCGTAGCCCATGCGCTTGAGCAGGAGCCGGATGACCTTTTGGTTCACTGCGTTGTCTTCGGCAATCAGTATCTTCACGTCCTTCTCTTCCTCGGGCGGTGCCTTTGCGCCTTTCGACGCACCGGCTTCTCCGGTCTCCTTCGGTGCGTCCCCCTCCAACAAAGTATCCAGCCGATCGACAAATACGGGGCGAGACAGGAAAACCGCCTCGAAATCCGGTTCCCATTTGCTCCCCTTGGCCGCGACCAGGACCGGCGGTCGAAAGCCTTCCGATTTCGGACGACCACGCAGAACCCGGACGACCTCCTCGTTCGTCAGAAATTCTGCATCGGCAAATATCCAGGCTTCCCTCGGAGCTTCGGCCACCGCCCCCAACCATCCGGATAAGTCGTCGAAAAGCTCCACCGGCACCCCGCGGGCCTGGAGGCAGGATTCGAAATGTTTGCCGCGCGTATCCAGACTAAAGAGACAAAGAGCGCGGTGCCCCCGTGCCGACTGTTGCAACTTGCCGGAACCACCGGACGTGAAGATCGCAGGGAAGGGGAGCATGACCTCGAACACGGTTCCCTGCCCCGCCTCGCTTTCGAAGCTGATATCGCCCCCCATTCTGCGGGACAATTCTCTGGAAATGGCAAGGCCAAGGCCGCTGCCGCCGAACTTGCGGCTGATGGACGGGTCAACCTGGCTGAACGACTGAAAAATGCGCTCGTGCCGGTCGCTGGGGATACCGATCCCGGTGTCCCCCACCCGGAAGACCAACAGGCAACGATCGTTCGGCAACCGCTCTCTCAACTCGACCTCGACGATGATCGACCCCTTCTCGGTAAACTTCACGGCGTTTCCCAGCAAATTGAACAGAATCTGCTTCACCCGCGTGACATCGCCGACGACTCTTTCCGGGGCCGCCGGATCGATGTAGAAGGCATGATCCAGGCCCTTCTGGTCAATCCGGGTGCCGAACAGAAGAACCGATTCCTCGATGACCTGCCGCAACGGGAACTCCTTGTGCTCGAATTCGATCTTGCCCTGCTCGATCTTCGAAAAATCGAGGATGTCGTCGAGGAGCATCAGCAGCGACGATCCGGAGTTGTGGATCGTTTCCACGTAGTCGCGCTGCTCGTCCGCCATCTCGGTGTCGCGGAGGAGCGATGTCATACCAATCACGCCGTTCAGTGGATTGCGGATTTCGTGGCTGATCATCGAGAGGAAAGACCCTTTGGCATCGTTCGCCTCTTTGGCCTTGCGCTCGCTTGCGTGGGCCTTGTCGAGAGCGGCTGTCAGCTTCTCGTTCAACATCTCGGCCTCTTCCTTCGAGCGGACCAAAGCCTCCTCGTAGTCCTTGCGCCGGGAGACATCCTGGACCACACCGAAAACCTTGGAGGTCACACCGCCCTCCCGGAGTGCCATCCCCTTCACAAAAATCCATTTTTTCGATCCATCTCCGAGAACCGCCCCGAACTCGCCTTCGAACTGTTTGCCGGAACGAACCGCCTCGTCCAGATACCAGCGCAGCTCATCGTGATCCGGATTCGGGAAAAAGGCGAGGGTGCGGTCGGTATCGGGCACGAAATTCTTGTCCACCCCGAAAATCCGATAGGTCTGGTCCGACCAGAACATCGTGCCTTCCTCGCAATCAATCTCCCACGAACCTATCCCCGCAAGATGCTGACTTTCCGCAAGGAGACTTTCGCTCTTGCTCAGGTCCGCCTCGGTCCGCTTTTCCCGGGAGACGTCCGTCTCGATCACTACGTAATTGGCGGGCACCCCGCCTTCGTCCAGAACAGGATTTCCGGTCAATTGCCGCCAGGAAGACTCCCCTTCCGACGGATGGAATGAGAACGTCCGGCTGAACTCGTCACCGCGATACACAGCGTCACGGATCAATTCCTTTTCCTGATCGGACGCCGGGCCCGACACGGGAAGCATCTCCCATATCGCACGCCCGATCGGACTCGATCCGCGGCGTTCGCTCTGATTGCGGAAGGCCTCATTCGCCCACTCGACGATCCCCTCCTTGTCCAGAATGGCGATGCCTGAAAGGCTTTGCCGGGTGGCCATCTCCAGACGATTCAGCTCCGCTTCCCGGAGAACCACGTCCGTCAGATCGATGTAAGCACCCAGAATGACTTTCCCGGCGTCGTCTCCACCGTCCTGGCGAACCGCTCCGCGGAATCGATACCAGCCCCAACTCTTGTCGCCACGGCGCATGCGGTGACGGATGCTGAACGTTCCCATGCCCTGCTCCCAGAGAGGTTCCAGGGTATCGGAAACTTTCCGGCGATCCGAGGGATGGATACGCTCCTGCCACTGTTTCACCGTCGTGATCCGATCCTCTGCACCGAGAAGCAGCATACTCGCCATCCGCTTGTCCACGGTCACCGCGCCCGAGCGAAGGTCGATCTTCCACTCCGAGATGCGGGCCGCCTCCATGGCCATCCTTGTCCGCAGGGTGGCCTCCCGCAGCTCCGCCGCAGCCCGTTCGCTGCTCTGGAGAGCCTCCCTCCGCCGCAGGATCGAGGGAATCGAGACCGTCAGGGATACGCAGAGCAGGATCAGGAGCGGGATAACCGCCGACCATATCTCGTCCCATGTTTCCGTGTCATCGACCCGCCTCAGCACGTAGAACGGTTTCGCGTTCACTTCCCTGTCGATGTCGTCTTCGGCGCGCAGTGCGGTGCGCCGTTCTTCCTTGACCGTTTCCATAGGAACGTGGTCGCGGAAAATCCAAATGTCCTCATCAGCGTAGGAACCGTCCCCCGACGAAATCATAGCCCGCCAGACTTCGGGAAAGTCGTCCACGATCCAGCGCTTCGGCCCTTCTTCGTCGATCCCCTGCCAGGGATTACCCTCCCGCGGATCGTAGATCCACTTTCCGTCCGAAGAGACGATGAACAAATCCTTCCGGGTTCCGGATCCGCCACCCACCATCGAGTCCACCAGGTCTTCGGCATCCATCTCCGCAACGAGGAATCCGGCCCTGGCCCCCGACGGAAAGAATAGCCCCGCTCCTACCAGAATCACGGGTTTCCGGCGTCCCTGCCCATCCGATAGCGAAAACTCGGAAATCAATACCTGCCCGTCCGGAAGTCCCTTCAAATCCTCAAAAAACGCCTCCGGCAGCGAGGAACCTGAATCCTGTGCCGCACCGTTTCCGTTCCCGCTGCGCCGCGCAAGAAGGATGCCGTCCGCGCTACGCCGGGCGAGGAGGATTCGTCTCCCGTTGCGGTCGAAGAGCCGCAGCGACACAATTCCTGAAACAGACGCCACCGCCGAACGAAAGGACCTCTGAAAATCGTCCGACTCCAGACCAGCCCCGGACAGAAACTCCATCTGCCGGAGAACATCCACCGCCGCAAGCACCCCCATGTCCAACCGAATCCTCTGCAAGTCCGTCTCGCGCCCGATCTCCCGGGCAGTCTCCCCGGTCTCCGAACGCCACAACCACCAGAACGCCACCAAAGTCACCAGCAGTAAAACAACCACAAGTGTCCAAGGCCGCGAGAAAAGCCCGTCCCCACTTTTCTCCTGATTCTCGATCCGGTTCACTGCTAAAGATTTGAATCAGCACACCCCTCTCCTTTCAATGCCATAAATGTCGGGCAAACCAGACGTCATCGAAATCCGCGGCCTGCGGCCCGCTTTTCTCGCGCACAACGTTGGCTCAGAGATATGGAACCGCGATTTATCCCTACCCGCCGGGCGTAACACCGTCGTCCACGGACCCTCCGGCAGAGGAAAATCGACTTTCCTGCGCATCCTCTACGGAAGCGAAAACCGCTTCGCAGGACGGCTCCTCATCGACGGCAGCGATCCCTGGAGCGATCCGTTTCGGGCCTGGCCCCAGCTGAGAAGCTCCCGGCTGGCCTTTCTTGCCCAGGACTTCCACCTTTTCCCCGATGAGAATGCCGCCGCCAACCTGCGGAAGCTTCCGGTGCGGGATCCGAATTGCGCCAACGCCACAGTCCACTCCTGGGCTCTGCGCCTCGGGATTGCCCCCATCCTCGACCGCCCCCCCTCCACTTGGTCGAGCGGGCAATGCCAACGCTTTGCCCTGCTCCGTGCACTGGCCTCCCCGTTCGCCTGGTTGTTGCTCGACGAGCCGTTCTCACACCTCGACCCCGCTTCCGCCTCAAGTGCTCTCGAACTTGCCTGCGAAGTCTGCAACGCACGCGGAGCCGGCTGGGTCCTGACCGCCCAGACCGACAGCCCCGTGCCGGGTGCCCACCAATACCTCGCTGTATAATGTTTCACCGGAAAGACAGCACAACCGGATCGCGCAAACGCGGCCTCGCCCTGCTCGCAGCCTCCTTGCTGGGCTGGTTCCTCACGTTGGGCAGCCTCCAGGCGTGGCTGGACATCCGCTCTATCCTTGCCGAAGACGACCGGTGGCTGCGTGAGGAGGTCGTTTTCCTGTCCCCCGAAATCGCCCTGGCCGATACAGTAGGACTGCGAAAAGCCGTCGTCGGGGAAGATCGGCTGGAACGAATCCGAGCCACGCCCGGCGTCCTCCGCGCCGACCCCGTTCTGCGCAACCGCTTTCCCCTGGTCGTCCGGATCGGCGGGGGTGCCTTTCCGTCCCTCGTCAGCGAGATTTTCCTCGAAGCTCTGCACGACGAACACCTCGAGACCCCTCCCGGCGAATGGAAATGGAACGAAGGAGAGCCTGTGCCGCTGCTCCTGCCCCGGCTCTTCCTGCATCTGTACAACTTCGGATTTGCCCCCGGAAAAGGCCTTCCCCCCGTATCGGAGGGTGCGGCCGCCCGCGTCCCCATCGAATTGGTCGCCCACTCGCGCCAGGGCGGCAGCCCGGTCTCGTTTCCGGCCACGATCGCGGGCTTCAGCGACCGCATCAACGCCCCGCTCGCACCCGCATCTTTCCTCGAAACCGCGAATCAGCGATTCGCACACCCGGACGGGGGCTTCGGGCGCAACCCCGTGGCCGTGGCCGACGCCGACGCCACGACGTTCCTCCGCGCTCTGGAGGAAACCGATCTGGAAGCCTCCGGCGGCTCCGGCGGAGCCCGGCTGCGCTTTCTCCTCGACATGGGAACGGCTCTCCTCGGCGGCACGGGCCTTGTCATCCTCGCCCTCAACCTGCTTCTCGCACACGCCGATTCCGAAGCGTTCCTCGACCGAAACCGCGCGGATATCCTCCGGCTCTACTTCCTCGGCCACTCCCCCGCCGCGCTCCTTCGCCGGATACTCCCGCGCCGCCTCCCGACACTGCTTCTACCTGCCGTCGGCAGCCTGGCCCTGCTAGCCGGCCTGCGCCCCCTCTATCTGGAAAACCTGGCCGAAGTCGGGCTGAACGCCGCACCATGGCCCTCCCCGGCAACCCTCCTGCTGGCCGCCCTCCTGGCGGCTGCAGGCGCATCCTGGTTCACCATCCGCCTGCGCACCAAACTCCGCAAACTCTACCGCTGAACACCCGCAATCCTCCACACGCCCCCGCCGAAAATGGTAGA